>NZ_JBSFVR010000089.1:0-24308 GCF_053592415.1 Streptomyces sp. NPDC002690
CCGCTGCCGCGCCGGCCTCGGCGGTCACCCGCGCGGTGTCGGCGGCGAGCCGACTGCCGAGCCGCTGGGCGTACGCCATCAGGAAGGACTGCCGGAACGTCTTGGTCCGCTTCCGGCCGCCGGCCCGCTGCCCCGCCTCGGCGCGCGCCATCGCCGAGGTGCCCTGCACCAGCAGCGAGGTGAAGAGGAGCTCCACCGCCTCCAGGTCGGGCTCGAAACCGACGACCGTGGTGAAGCCGAGGTCGCTGTTCCACACGGCCCGGCAGCGGTTCGCCGAGGCGACCGCGTCGAGCAGGATCGCCTTGGCCGTCTCGTACGGGGCGTCGACCCCGATCCGGCAGGCGCCGGGCTGGTCCCCGCTGTGGGTACGGGCGGCGAGCAGCGCCTCGTCGATGCTGTGCCGGGCCATCAGCTCCTGCGCCTTGGTGGTGAGCGCCTCGGCCTCCTCCGGGAAGTCCGTCCCCTCCGCCTTCGCCAGCAGGGCGCGGATGCGGGTGAGCATCCTGGGCTCGTCGTGCGCGGGCGGCGGGAGGTGGGAGCCGCCGGCCGGGGTCTCGCCGGGCGGCGGCCCGACCGCCTCCACGGCGGGCAGCCGCAGCAGCAACCGGTACAGCTCCAGCAGCGCGGAGGCGTAGGAGAAACGGTCCGGCCGGTTGCGGGGCACGGGCGGCGGCAGCTCGGCGAGCTGGCCGGACCAGCGCGGCGGGAGCGTCGCGTACCCGGCGGTCTCGGCGGCGATCAGGGTCGCGGCGAGGGCCGCCCGCTCCTCGTCCAGCTCCCGGCGCACGAACCGTACGACGTCGGCGGGCTGCCAGCCCCGGGCCCAGGCGCGGCGGAGGAACTCCTCGCCCCTCCGGTGCGCCTCGTCGTCCGCGCCCGGGGCGGCGGCGAGCAGCGACGCACCGGTGTCCAGACCGGCGTCGCCCTCCGAGTAGAGGGCCGCCGCGCACGCCTGGTCGATCACCGGTTCCATGGGTTCAGGGTAGAGGCGGACGCCCCTCGCCCCACCTGGTCACCCTTCCCGCGGAGGGAGCAGCACCAGCTTTCCGCGTACGTGCCCGGCCTCGCTGACCCGGTGTGCCTCGGCGGCCTGGGCCAGCGGATACGTGTGGTCGACCGGGATGCGCAGCTCGCCGAGGACCGCTCGGCGGGCGTTGGCGGCGAGGCGTCCGGCGGAGGGGCCGCCGCCCCCGGCGGAGAAGGCGACCCCGAGCGCGGGGGCGTCCGCGTCGGCGATGGTGATCACCCGGTCCGTCGTGCCGCCGCGCAGCTCGATGGAGTCCGGCAGCGCGCCACGCCCCGCCGCGTCGAAGACCGCGTCCACACCCTGTGGAGCCAGCGCCCGGACCCGCTCGACCAGCCCGGGGCCGTACTCCACCGGCGTCGCGCCCAGCACCCGGAGGTAGTCGTGGTTGGCGGGGGACGCGGTGCCGATGACGGTCGCGCCCCGGGCCGTCGCGAGCTGCACGGCGGCCGAGCCGACCGCACCGGCCGCCCCGTGCAGCAGCAGCGTCTCCCCGGCGTCCAGTGCCAGTTCGTCGAGCACCCGGGAGGCGGTCTCGGTGGCCACCGGCAGCGCGGCGGCCGTCTCCCAGTCCAGGTCGGCCGGCTTGCGGGTGATCTTCTCCGGAACGGCCAGCACCTCGGTGGCGTACGAGCCGGTCTCGCTGTAGCCGAGCACCTCGTCGCCGGGGGCGAAGTCGGTGACGCCCTCACCGACCTCCTCGACCACGCCCGCGAACTCACTGCCGGGCGTCGCCGGGAACGCGGTGCGGGCCGCCTGCTGCATCCACCCCTTGCGGATCTTGTAGTCGAGCGGGTTGACCCCGGCGGCCCGGACCCGCGCCCGGACCCGCCCCGGAGCCACCCGCGGGGCCTCCACCTCGGTCAGCCGCAGCACCTCGGGGCCGCCGAACTCCTCGAACACGATCGCCTTCATCCCCTGCTCCTGCTCCCCGCGCGCCGCGGTCCGCTCGCCGTCGCCCCCGGTGCCGATCCTCGCGGCAGCCACCCGGAGCTGCCTCCCGGGAGGCGCCGCCCGGGGGGCCGCCACCGCGGGCCGTGTCCGATACCACGCGCGTGGGCGGACACGGCCCGGGACCGCTCCCCGGTGATGTCAGTGCCCGGTGCCAGACTCGGGGCCATGACGGAACGGTGGGCCCTGGCCGCGGCGGAGGGCGGCGGCGCGCTGCTCGTTCCGCTGGAGTCGGACGGGCGCCCGGCCGGTCCGGTGCTCCGTGAACCCGACCTCGCCGAGGCGGTCCGGGCGCGCCCCCACGTGGTGCGCTGGGTGTGGCGGTCCACCACCGAGATCTACCCCCGGCTGCTCGCCGCCGGGGTCCGCGTCGAGCGGTGCTACGACATCGAGTGCGCGGAGCTGCTCCTCCTCGGCCACGCGGGGCGGCTCGGCGAACCCCGTTCCGCCGCGGCGGCCCTGGCCCGGCTCCGTCACACCCCCGTACCCGCCGATCCGCCGCCCCGCAGCGCCGACCCGGGGGCGCAGTCCCCGCTCTTCGAGCAGTCGGCCGGCACGGAGGTGCCGTTCGAGGGGCTGCTCGACGTCTACGCCGACCAGCTGCGCCGCCACCGGGAGGCGGAGCACCCCGATCGGATGCTGCTGCTCACCGGCACCGAGTCCGCCGGGATGCTGGTCGCCGCCGAGATGAACCGGGCCGGGATGCCCTGGCGGGCCGATGTGCACCGGGACCTGCTGAACGAAATGCTCGGCGAGCGGTACGCGGGCGGTGGCGAGCCCCGCAGGCTCGCCGAGCTGGCCGACCGGGTCTCGGCGGCGTTCGGGCGGCGGGTGCGGCCCGACCTGCCCGCCGACGTCATCAAGGCGTTCGCCGGAGCCGGGATCAAGGTGACCTCCACCCGGCGCTGGCACCTGGAGGAGATCGACCACCCGGCGGTCGAGCCCCTGATCGCGTACAAGAAGCTCTACCGCATCTGGACCGCGCACGGCTGGGGCTGGCTCCAGGACTGGGTGCGCGAGGGCCGCTTCCGCCCCGAGTACACGCCGGGCGGCTCGGTCAGCGGACGGTGGACGACCAACGGCGGCGGGGCGCTCCAGATCCCCAAGGTGATCCGCCGGGCGGTCGTCGCGGACGAGGGCTGGCGGCTCGTCGTCGCCGACGCCGACCAGATGGAGCCCCGGGTCCTCGCCGCCATCTCCCGCGACCCCGGGCTGATGGAGGTCGCGGGACACGAGGGCGACCTCTACGCCGCGCTCTCCGACCGCGCCTTCCGGGGCGACCGGGACCAGGCGAAGGTCGCCCTGCTCGGCGCGGTCTACGGCCAGACCTCCGGCGACGGCCTCAAGAACCTCGCCGCGCTGCGCCGCCGCTTCCCGCTGGCCGTCGGCTACGTCGACGACGCGGCGAAGGCGGGCGAGGAGGGGCGTCTCGTACGGACCTGGCTCGGGCGGACCAGCCCGCCCGCCGCCGGGGCCGGGGACGACGGCGAGGCGGGGCTGCCGCAGGAGGGCGGCGCCGACGAGGAGGACGGCTCCGGGGAAGGCCGCCGGGGGTACGGCTTCACCCCCGGGTACGCCTCCTCCGACGCGCGGGCCCGCGGCCGTTTCACCCGTAACTTCGTGGTGCAGGGCAGCGCCGCCGACTGGGCGCTGCTGCTCCTCGCCGGGCTGCGCCGCACGCTCGCCGAGGAGGAACTCCGGGCGGAGCTGGTGTTCTTCCAGCACGACGAGGTGATCGTGCACTGTCCGGCCGAGGAGTCGGAGCGGGTGGTACGGGCGATCCGCGAGGCCGGTGAGCTGGCCGGGCGGATCGCCTTCGGGGAGACTCCGGTGCGGTTCCCGTTCACCACGGCGGTGGTGGAGCGGTACTCGGACGCGAAGTGAGAGTCCCGCCCGCCCGGGGCACGGGCGGGCGGGACTCTCGCCACACGGTCTACTTCACCTGGAGCTCGCGCCACTGCGGGGAGGTGACCAGCGCCTTGAGCTCGTCGACGGAGAGCGCGGGGTCGGACCGGGTGGCAACCCCGTCCTGCCGGTCCGCGTTGAAGGCCATGACCGCGACCCGCATGCCGTCGGGGTACATGAGGTCGACCGTCCACTGGACGATGCCCTGCCCGCCCTTCTCGCCCGGCGTCTGCCGGACCGCGAGCAGCCCGCCGTCGGGCAGGGTCTCGGCGCTGCCGTACAGGTCGCCCGCCACGTCCCGCATGTCGCGCTGGACGTTGATCCCGACGAGGGACTGTCCCTGGCCGTCGTCCACGACCAGCTCGGCGTACTCGCTGCCGTCCTCGTGCTCCTGCCGGACCACCGTGACGTCGTCCGGGAGCAGTCCGAGGAAGGTGGGCATCAGGGTGGAGTAGTCGAGTTCGGGGGCGCGGCTGGGGGTGGGCGTCGGGGCGGGGGTCGCCGATCCGCCCTGGCCGTTCTTCTCCCGCTGCGCGACGATCTCCCTCATGCGCTGGATCAGCCCGGTCCACTTCCCGGACTGTCCGAGGAGGTCGAGCTGTCGTCGGTCGAGCACCGGGGAGGAACGGGCCGGGTCGGCCGGGTCGTCGAGCAGACCACTGTAGGCGCGTACGTCCAGGGTCACCCCGCCCACCGCCAGGGTGCGGATGCGGTTCCCGACCAGGTCCGGGACTGCCGGGTCCGCGGTGGCCGGTGCCGTCGTGGTCGGGCACTCGCCGCCGGGCCGGCGCTTCCCGGAGGCGTCGGTGAGGGCGGGGCCGCCGACGGCGTCGAAGGCCAGCGCCACTCCGGCCGGCACGTCCCTCAGGTCACCCGGCGCGGTCCGGCAGGCTGCGACCTGGTCGCCGCCCCGTGCGTAACTCGGCGTCGGGTAGAGGGCGGCGGTGACCGTGGCGGCCCCCTCACCGTCGTCGTACACGACGGAGGCCGAGGCCACCGCGCCGTCCTCCAGCTCCCCGGTACCGACGCCGGAACCCTCCGACACCTTTCCGCCGGGCAGCAGCGCGGCCAGCGTCTCGACCATCTCCGTGCCGGAGATCCCGGCGCCGGCGCCGGCGGCCGGGGACACGGAGTGTGTACCCGACGCCAGATCGGCGCCGGATCCGGAGCTCCCGACCAGACCGGTCGCCAGGCCACCGCCGAGGGTGACGAGAGCGAGCGCGAGCGCGCCACCGGTGACGGCGGCGGTCCTGCGCCGCCGCACCCCGCGCCGCCCGGCCTCGACCGAGCCGTCGAGCAGCGCGGTCCGGTCGCGGAGCTCGAAGGACTCGCCGGTGCGGCGGAGCTCATCACTCAGGTCGTCTTCAAAGGGCATGACAGAGACACCACTTCTCGTTCGGTGGAGGCGGAGGTCGGAGAGGAGTGCGCGCGGGTGCGGACGAGTCCGGGTGCGCGCGGCGCGGCCACGGGCGCGGGTTCGGCGTTCGGCGGGCGGTGCTGGCGGCGGGCGGTGTGTTCGGCGGGCGGTGCGGGTGGACGGCTCAGTGGGCGGACGGCTCAGTGGGTGGACGGCTCAGTGGGTGGCGAACTCGGCGAGGCTGCCGCCGAGCAGGGTGCGCAGCCGGGCCAACGCCCGTACGCACCGCGTCCGTACGGCTGCCGGGCTCGTCCTGAGGGCCTCGGCGGTCTGTTCGACGCTGCGGTCCTCCCAGTACCTCAGCACCACCACCGCACGGTCCTTCGGGGGAAGCCGGTCGAGGGCGTCGAGCAGCGTCAACCGCAGAGCCGGGTCCTCCCCCGCGCGGTCGGGGGCCGTGTCGGGCAGTTCCGCGAGCGGGCGTTCACCGGCGGAGCGGCGTCTGCGGTACGTGAGGAAGGTGCGGACGAGCACGGTCTGGGCGTACGCGGCCGGATTGTCGATCCGGTGCACGCGGCCCCACAACATGTACATCCGGCCGAGGGTCTCCTGTACGAGATCCTCGGCGAGGTGCACGTCGCCACCGGTCAACAGCGCAGCCGATCGGTACAGTCGGCCCGCGCAACTCGCCGCGAACTCCCTGAAGTCCTCGACACGCGACTTCCTCATGCGTCCCCCGTCTCCCCGGCCGTGCCGGCCGTGCGTCCCGCACTTCTTCGACGCGATGGGCCGGGAGGAATGTTTCACGTGAACATCCACCAGTTTTCGGCGAGTTGCCCGAGCCGAGGAAGGACCGCCGGAGCCGGCTTGCCCCCACCGCTCCCCAACCCCCTTGCGCGCGGGTAGGTTCGGCGCCATGGACACTGGTCAGCTACTCGGTTCGGGACGCAGCGCCGACGTGTACGCACTCGACGACTCCTGGGTGCTGCGCCGCTACCGCGACCACGCCGACACCACCCCCGAACTGGCGGTGATGTCCTACCTCTCCGCGTTCGGCTTCCCGGTACCGCGCATCGGGCCGGCGCCCGAGTGGGCGGGCCGGGGCGACCTCGTGATGCAGCGGCTGACCGGTCCCACGATGGCCGAGGCGCTCATGGCCGGCTCCCTGGACGCCCGCCAGGGCGGCGAGATGATCGCCGGGCTGCTGCGGGAGCTGCACGCGCTGCCGCCGCGCCTCTCCCCCGATCCGGAGGTCCGCATCCTCCACCTCGACCTGCACCCCGAGAACGTGATGCTGACCGGGCACGGGCCGGTGGTGATCGACTGGAGCAACACCACCGAGGGCTCGCCCGGGACGGACCGCGCCATGTCGGCCCTGATCCTGGCGCAGGTCTCCCTCACCCCGGGTTTCCCGGCCGCGGAGGGGGTGCGCTTCCTGCTCACCGCCCTGATGAACGCCATGGCGGGCGACGGCGCGATAGCCGACGAGGACCTCGCCGGAGCCGTCGCGCTGCGCTCGTCGGACCCGTACCTCTCCCCCGCCGAACAGGCCGTGCTGGGCGAGGCGTCGGCACTGGTGGCGGCGCACGGAAGGTGACACCGGGCGGGGCAACGGGGCACTCGCCCCCGCCGCCCCGCCCGCCGGCCGCTATTCCCGCGCGCCGACCGCCTCCACCGGGCGGACCCCGAGCACCCGCACGGCCGGGAGCACGGCGGCCACCACGGCGATCACCGCGGCGCCGGCGAGCACCGCGCCGATCGCCGCCCAGGGCACCGTGACGCCCGTGGGCACGCCGAGCAGGGCCAGCGCACCCCACACGGCACCCAGGTCCATCGCGGAGACGGCGAGGCCGAGCAGGGCGCCGACACCGACCACCACCAACGCCTCGACGGCGACGATCCTCAGCACCTGGCCGGAGGTCGCGCCCGCCAGCCGCAGGACGGCGAAGTCGCGGGCCCGGTCCGCGGTCGCCATCACCAGAGTGTTGACCAGGGCGATCCCCGTACAGAGCAGGGCGATACCGAGGACCATCAGCAACCCGAGCCGGGTGGTCTCCCGGGTACGGGGGTGGTGCGCGGCGACCCATGCGCGCGCGGTCGTCACCTCGGTCCCGGTGGCCCGGCCGGCCTCGCGGAGCGCGGCGGCGACCGCCGTACGGTCGGCGCCCGGCGCCACCGTGATGTCGAGGCGGTCCACCGGGGCGCCCGAGGCGTTGCGGGCGCTGAGCAGGACACCGTGGTCTCCGGTGCCGGTACGCAGTACGGCCGCGATGCGCAGGGACGCCTCACGGCCGTCGCCGAGCCGGACGCCGACCCGCTCGCCCACCGTCGTGGTCAGCCACTCCTCGGTGACCACGATGCTGTCGTCGTCGAGATCCGCGAGGGAGCCCTCGGCGACCGGCAGGGCCGACACCTCCGCGAAGGCCCGCGGGTCCACCGCCGCCGCCTCGTAGGGGACGAGGGCGACGCCCTCTTCGAGGACGGTGACCCCGGTGGAGCGGGAGGCGCTGACCACCGCACCCGGCACCGCCTCGGCCCGTTCCACGAACTCCACGGGCAGGGGCCTCTGTTCGTCCTTCGCGGTCACCACGAACTCTGCGGAGGTACGGGTCAGCGCCTCCGCCTCCTTGGCTCCGGCGAGGGTCCCGGTCGTCCCCAGGAGGACGGTGGTCAGGGCCACCGTGATGAGGACGGGCGCGGCGACGGCAGCCGTCCTGCGGACGGCGGACGAGGCGCCTTCCCGCACCAGCACACCTGTGGCACCCGGCAGTCGGGCGGACAGCACGGTCAACAGCCGGACGGCCGGGGGCACCAGCACGGGCGCGAGGAGCGCGCATCCGGCGATGAGCACCATCGGCTGCGTGAGGTAGGTCTTCCGCTTGAGGAGCCCGCCGGGGTCGGAGACCAGAGCCATCACGATCAGCCCGATCGCGGTGCCCACGACCAGAGTTGCCAGAATCCAGCGGAGTCGCGGCATGGCTCCGTCGTCGACGGCCGCCTCACGCAGCGCCTGGGTCGGTCCGGTCTTGCCGGCGCGGTGGGCGGACACGGCCGATCCTGCCACCGCCACGGCCAGCCCGGTCCAGAAAGCGACGTGCAGCGGCCAGGTCCGGTCGCCGATCGCGAACCAGGCCGGGGCGATCCCCCGGTCCACCATCCAGGCGACGAGTCGGGGTGCTCCCGCCCTGCCCCACCAGCATCCGGCGGCGGAGGCCAGTACACCGACCAGGACGGCCTCGGCGAACACGGTCCGGCGGATCTGTCCGGGGGTGGCGCCCGCCGTACGCAGCAGCCCGAACTCCCTCCGGCGCTGCGCCACCGCGAAGGAGAAGGTGGACGCCACCACGGCGGCCGAGACGAAGGCGGTGATGCCCGCGGCGGTACCGAGCAGCGCGTTGACGGAGGCCAGTGCCTCCTTGTCGCGGTCGGGGTCCGGGTCGGCGCGGCGCCGGTCGTCGCCGGCCAGGACCGACACCCGCGGCTCCTCGGCCTTCGCCCCGGTGGCCTCCGCCCCGACCGCCTCCACCTCGGCGGCGACGGCCCGCGGGTCCGCGTCGACGACCAGGGCGTCGACCGCGGGGGAGATCCGTGCGGCCTCCGTGTCGGTGAAGAACAGCGCCGTCTCGAACCCGGTCGCCCCGACGGTACCGACCACCCTCACGCTCCGGCCGGCGCCGCCGGGGCCCGTGGCACCCGGGAACAGCAGCCGCATCCGGTCGCCCGGGTGCACGGGGGAGCCTGGGCCGGTGGCGGCCACGATCTCGCCGGGCGCCGAGGGCGCACGCCCCGAGGTCAACCGGTACGGGGTCGCGGCGGCGATCGACCACGGGTGGCCGACGACCTCGGCGTCCGCGTACGGGCCGCCGCCGGACGGGAACTCCACCGGGAACGTGCGGTCCTCGGCGGCGGGCCCGAGGGCGGACAACCGGGCGACGAGCGCGGGCGGTACGGGCCGGGGTCGGGCGAGCGGGCTCGTACGTACGCCGATGGGGGTGGCGACCCGGACCGTGTCCGCCCCCTTGACCACCACCGGGGCCGCCGCGAACCGCTCCGGAGGGCGTACCGGCGCGTCGAGCGTGGCGGCAAGGGCGAGGCCGGTGGCCGCCACGAGTCCCACGCCGAGGGCGAGGGCCACGAAGGAACCGGCGAAGGTGATCCAGCGGGCCCGCAGCCCGGCGAGTACGCGCGTCAGCACGACGACACCGCCTTCTCGCGTGCCGGACCGGGGTGCTCCGAGCTGGGGTGCGCCGGCCTGGGGTGCGCCGGCCTGGGGTGCGCCGGATTCTCCGCCGTCACGCTCCCGGTGAGCCGCGTCATGCGTGCGGCGATCCGCTCGGCGTCCGGGGCGTCGAGCCGGTCGCGCACTCGGCCGTCCGCGAGCAGCACCACCCGGTCCGCGCAGGCCCCGGCGACGGGGTCGTGCGTCACCATCACCACCGTCTGGCCGCCGTCCACCAGGGACCGCAGCAGGGCGAGGACTTCAAGGCCCGTCGTGGAGTCGAGGGCTCCGGTGGGTTCGTCGCCGAAGAGGACCTCGGGGCGGGTGATCAGGGCGCGGGCCAGTGCCACGCGCTGCTGCTGGCCGCCGGAGAGTTCACCGGGCCGGTGACCGGCTCGGCCACCGAGCCCCACCCGGTCCAGGGCGTCGAGCACGTCGGCGCGCCGGGGCCTGCCCCCGGCCAGTCGCAGCGGGAGGGCCACGTTCTGCGCGGCGGTGAGCGCGGGCAGCAGGTTGAAGGACTGGAAGACGAACCCGATCCGGCGCCTCCGCAGCAGGGTGAGACGCCGCTCGCCGAGGGTGGTCAGCTCGGTGCCGCCGAGGAACACCTGCCCAGAGGTCGGCCGGTCGAGCCCGGCCGCACAGTGCAGGAGGGTGGACTTGCCGGAACCGGAGGGGCCCATGATCGCGGTGAAGGTCCCCGGCGCGACGGTCAGGTCGACCCGGTCGAGGGCGGTGACGAGGCTGCTGCCGCGACCGTGCGACCGAGTGACGGAACGGAGCTGAACCGCTGGCTGTTGACTCATGACCCAAGTCAACTCAGCCCAGCCGCCCGGCACATCGGAGCGGAATGCCGTCCTCGTGGTGGAGCTGTCTCCACCACGGACCCGCCGTGAGCCCGCCACCGGCCGCACGGAGCCGCGCTGTCCCCACCCGTCACGGCCCCGGCGGATCGCGCCGCGAGGGCCGGGCCGCCTACCGTTCCCCCATGCATCCCGTCCCCCTCGCGCGAGCGCTGCGGCAGCGCCGGTACGTACTCGGCGTGTGGCCCTGGCGCGCCGCGCTCTACCTGCTCACCGGCGTGCCGCTCGGCGCCGCCGTACTGGTGACGCTGACCCTGCTGGCCGTCGCGGGCGGCGTGCTCTCCGTGGTGCTGGTGGGACTGCCGCTCCTGCTGGTCCTGGCCCTCGCCGGGATACCCCTGGCCGCCCTGGAGCGGTACCGGCTGCGGCTGGTCCACCCCGGTCCACCGCCCTCCGCGCACCGCGCGCCGGCCGAACCGGGACTCTCCGCCTGGCTCCGGGTGCGGCTCCAGGAGCCCTCGACGTGGCGGGAGTTGGCGTACGCGCTCTTCCTCGGGTTCCTGCTGTGGCCGGTGGAGGCGCTGGCGATCTCCTGCGTGTTCCTGATCCCGGCGGGGCTGGTCGCGGTCCTCCCCCAGATGGCCGCGGGCGGTACGGGCGAGGCACGGCTGCTGAAGCTGTGGGTCGTTCAGTCCTACCCCGCCGCCTGGGCGCTGCTGGTGGCCGGGCTGCTCCTGCTGCCGCCGCTCGCCTACCCCCTGGGAGCGCTCGCGGCGGGCCGGGCCGCCCTGACGCGGCGCCTTCTCCGCCCGCCGGAGAGTGGACTCGCGGAGCGCGTGGACGAGTTGGACCGTTCCCGGGTGCGACTGGTGCACGCCTTCGAGGCGGAGCGCCGCAGGATCGAGCGCGATCTCCACGACGGCGCCCAACAGCGCCTGGTCGCCCTCTCCATGACCCTGGGGCTGGCCGGTCTGGAGCGCCCCGCCGAACCGGTCGCCGGGCTCCTCGCGAAGGCACGCGTCCAGGCCGACGAGGCGCTGGTCGAGATCCGCGAGCTGATCCGGGGCATCCATCCGCAGGTCCTCACCGACCGGGGGCTGGGTGCGGCGGTGGAGGACGTGGCCGATCGGTCGGTCGTCCCGGTGGACGTGGCGCTGGACCTACCGGACCGGCTGCCGGAGGCCGTCGAAACCGCCGCGTACTTCGCGGTCTGCGAGGCCCTCACCAACGCGGCGAAACACAGCGGCGCCTCCCGGGTGACCGTGGACGGAGCGTTCCGTGGACGGGAGTTGGCGATCGACGTACGGGACGACGGCACGGGCGGCGCGGACATCGGCGCCGGTACTGGCCTCCAGGGGGTCGCCGACCGTCTCTCGGTCGTCGACGGCCTGCTGCTAGTCTCCAGTCCGCCCGGCGGGCCCACGGTGGTCCGTCTGCGTGTCCCGTGTCCGCCCGTACGACCCAGGAGTTGAGCCGTTGCGCACCGAGGGCGGGGGCTTGCGCGTGGTGCTGGCCGAGGACGGCGTACTGCTGCGCGAGGGGCTGGTCGGGGTACTGGCCCGGTTCGGGCACGAGGTGGTGGCCGCCGTCGGGACGGCCGGGGAACTCACCGACGCCGTGGAGTCGCACCGGCCGGACATCGTGGTGACCGATGTCCGGATGCCGCCCGGCTTCACCGACGAGGGATTGCGGGCGGCCGTCGAACTGCGCAGCCGCCAGCCTGATCTGCCGGTCCTGGTCCTCAGCCAGTACGTCCAGCGCTCGTACGCGGAGGATCTGCTGGACTCGGCCGACGGTACGGCCGTCGGCTATCTGCTCAAGGAACGGATCGGCCACGTCGAGGAGTTCGCGGCGGCGGTGACCCGGGTCGCCGCCGGGGACACGGTGGTCGACCCCGAGGTGGTCCGCCAGCTCATCCGGCACCGCCGCGATCCGCTCGCCCGGCTCACCCCGCGCGAGCAGGAGGTCCTCGCGCTGATGGCGGAGGGCAGGTCCAACGCCTCGATCGCCGACGCCCTCACCGTCAACGAGGGCACGGTCAGCAAGCACTTCGGCTCGATCCTGACCAAGCTCGACCTCTCCCTCTCCGAGGAGACGAACCGCCGCGTGCTGGCCGTACTGGCCTACTTGCGCGGCTGATCCGGCACGGGAGCGACCACGCCCCGGCGGGAGGCAGAGGTCATGGCGGCAGCCGCGAGCGCGGCCGCCGCGAGGATCAGCCCGGCGGTGAGCAGCGCCGCCCGTGCGGCGGCGCCCGGTGAGCCCGAACCCGTGAGAGCGTGAGCAGGGCCGCTCGCGCTGGCGAGGTAGACGCCTCCGACGACCGCGACGCCGAGGGTGCCGCCGAGCTGCTGGACGGTGTTGAGAAGCCCCGCGGCCGATCCGGTCTCCTGCGGCCCGACACCGCTGAGCGCCACGGTGAAGAACGGAGTCGTGAACAGCCCGGTGCCCACTCCCGCGACGACGAGCGCGGCCGGCAGGAACACCGGGTACGCGCCCGGGCCACTCGCCCCGTACGCGAGGCAGGCCGCCAGGAGACCGGCCGCGAGGACCACGACACCGGTGTGCAGGACGCGCGTGGTTCCGTACCGGGGGACGAGCCGGTCGCCCGCCGCCCAGGAGCCCGCGGCCAGCCCCGTCGACCACGGCAGGAGCGTCAGTCCGGCGGCGAGGGGGCCGCGCCCGAGGCCCAGTTCGAGGTGGAGCACCACCACGGTCATGACGGCGTTCATCACGGCGAAGAACAGCGTCGACGTGGCGAGTGCCGCCGGGAACGACCGCCCCCGCAGCAGCGCCGGCTCGATCAGGGGGGCCCGGCCCCGGCGCGCGGTACGCCGCTGCTGGAGGACGAACACCGCGAGCACGACGGCCCCCGCCCCCGCCGTCGCCCAGGCTCGCGGGCCCGGGGCACCCGAGCCGCCGGCCAGCGGACACACCACCAGGGCGATGCCGATCGGCGCGAGCAGGGTCCCGGCCAGATCCAGGCGGCGCCTGACGGCGGCACGGTCCTCCCGCAGCCGGGGCGCGATCGCCAGCACGGCGGCGGCGAGCGGGAGGTTGACGAGGAAGACCGCCCGCCAGGACGAGCCGAGTACGTCGGCATGGGTCAGCACTCCGCCGAGCACCGGCCCGAGCACGGCGGACAGACCCATGACCGGGCCGATCGCCCCGAGCGCCCGGGGCAGTTCCTCACCGTCGAACATCGCCCGGATCAGCCCGAAGGTCTGCGGGACGATCAGCGCGGCGGCGACTCCCTGGAGCGCCCGCAGCCCGATCAGCGCCGCCGGCCCCGGAGCGCACGCGCAGGCCGCCGAGGTGACGGCGAAGGCGACCACGCCGATACGGAACACCCGCCGCCGCCCCGCCCTGTCCCCCAGCCACGCACCGGTCAGCAGCGCCAGCGCGAACGTGAGGGTGTACGCGGCGCTGAACCACGGGATGGTGGCCGCCGCCCCGCCGAGATCGACATGCACGACCGGCCCCGCGACCTGGACGATCGTCGCGTCGAGAAGGTTCATGGCCTCGGCGACCAGCACCGCCACCAGCGCGGACCAGCGACGTGGCCAAGGGGCGCCCGGTGCCGGGTCGGTCGTCGGGTCCTCGGCCGGGCCGGAGACGGGCGTACTGCGGTGCGAGGTTCGGGACACGGCGCTCCCCCTGCGGAACGATGGCTGTGGGCTACGGCTGTGACGGAGACCGGCGGGCGGTGGCTGACGCCCGGTGGCCGGTGGCCTTCGGCGGACGACAGCCACGGTCCTGCGGCACCTCTGTCGGATTCCAGCCCGGTAGCCAAGATCGGTGATTACTTCCATTCAGCTCGGCTACTTTGATGAATATGCTCGTACTCGATGATCTGGACCGCGGCCTGGTCCACGCTCTGCACGTGAACGGGCGGGCGCCCTTCACGCTCGTCGCGGAGGTCCTCGGCTGCTCCGTCCAGACCGTGGTCCGCCGCTACCGCCGGCTGCACGCGCAGACGGGTCTGCGGGTGGTAGCGCTCCCCGACCCGCGCAGCTCCGGCACTCACCAGTGGTTCGTGCGGCTGACCGCCGCGACCCGTGCCGCGCACGACATCGCCCTCGCACTCGCGCGCCGCCCCGACACCTCGTGGGTACGACTCGCCTCCGGTGGCACCGAGATCGTGGCCGTCATCCGCACCACCCCGGCGGGCCCGGACGCCCACGCGCTGCTGCTGCGCGACATCCCGCGCACCGCCGGGGTCACCGCGGTCTCCGCGCACTACCTGCTGCACACCTACCTCGGCGGCCCGACCGCGTGGCGGGGCAGGGTAGACGCGCTCGACGCCGAGCAGCAGGCGCGGCTGCGCGCCGAAGGCGTCTCGGGCGCGGGTACGGGCTCCGCCGCCGGGGCACCCGCCCATCTGCTGACGGACGCCGACCGGCTGCTCCTGGAAGCGCTGCGCGACGACGCGCGGGCCAGCTACGCCGACCTCGCCACGGCGACCGGCTCGACCGCCTCCACGGTGACCCGCAGACTCGCCGAACTGCGGGCGCGCGGGGCGCTCTTCTTCGACGTGGACGTGGACCCGGCCCTGCTGGGCGCGACCGTCTCGGCGCTGCTCTGGATGCAGGTGGCGCCCGCGCACCTGGACGAGGTCGCCCACGCGCTCTCCACGCACGAGGAGTTGGCGATGGTCGTGGCCACGACCGGGCCCACCAATCTGGTCGCCCAGGCGCTCTGCCGTGACGCCGAGGAACTCCACCAGTATCTGACCCGCAAGGTGGCGTGGAGCACCATCGACCGGATCGAGACGGCACCGGTACTGCGGACCTACAAGGCGGCGGCGACCCTGCGCAACGGCTGGGGGTGACCGGTGTACGGGTGCCCGTCCGGACGCTCGTACACCGCCGGAGGCCCGCACCCCTGGGGGGACGGGCCTCCGGCGACGACCAGGCTCAGCCGCCGGTGATCACCTTGTCCTCGGCCAGGCTCTCCGTGCGCGAAGTGAGCGTGGTCCGCAGGGACTTCGCGGTGGCCTCGACCCCGGAGGCGTCCGCGCCCGACTTCTTCGCGGCGGTGACCAGGGTGTCGAGGGTGGAGGTGCCGTACCCGGAGCCGTAGTACTGCTCGTACAGCTTCTTGTACGCGGCGTGGTAGACGGCGTCGAAGGCGTCGGCCGCCAGGAACTTCTCCTTCAAGGCGTTCCCGCCCATGCCGCCCCCGCCGCCCATGCGCCCGCCGGCCGCCTGGCCGTCGGCGCCCTGACCGTCGGCACCCTGGGCGCCTGGGGGTCCGCCCTGGCCGCCGGCGGGGAAGCCCCCGTCGGCCGGGAACTCACCGTCGGTGGGGAACCCGCCGGCCGGGGGTTCCCCACCTGCTGGGAACTGCCCCTCGGCCGGAGCGCCTTGGCCACCGGTCGCGTCCTGCGAGCCGGTTGCGCCCGGGGCACCGGCCGCGTCCTGGCCTCCGGTTGCGGCGCCGGGGATCGCACCACCGCCACCACCACCTCCTCCGCCGAAGCCGCCCATGCTGGTGCTGTCGTCGGGGCCGCTGGTCGCGTCGCCGCTGAAGGTCAGGTTGAAGTCCCAGCCGAGGACGGAGAACTTCTTGGTCCCCAGGTCGTACCAGAGCACGTAGTTGTTTCCCGGCCCCGCCATGTCGTCGAAGTTCAGGATCAGGTTCTGCGTCGCCACGTACTCGGCGAACGAGTCGACGTCCACGTACTCGTCGAGGTCACGGGCGAACTCCTCGTCCGACGCCTGATCCACCCACTTCAACAGCCGCATCACCGGGGCGAGGTCCTGACTCCCCTTCTTGTTGAGCTGCTTGAAGGACGTCTCGTAGTCGGTCGGATCGTCACCGACGTAGTCGAAACTGCCGCCCGCACGGGCCTTGTACGCCACCCCGTCGCCCGTGACCTGCTGCTCCACGTAGTCCTTGCTCGGGTTCTCCACCATCAACCGGGTGGCCGCAGGGCGGTTGTTGACGGTGAGATCCACGAAGCCGAACTTCTCGGCGGGCTGCCCGGACTTCTCCATGAGGGAGAGCGACAGGGCTTCGTTCAGGGGGAGTTGGTCGTCCACGCCGGGACGCAGGGAGATCTCGCGATTTCCCTGGTACGCACGCCCCTCCACGTACTCGTCGATCTTCACGAGCCAGGGGAGTTCCTCGGGCTTGTCGGCGGAGAGGTCGTACTGCGTCATCCCGCCACCGCCCGCCCGCATCCCGCCCGCAGCCTGGCCGCCCTCGCCCTGCTGGCCCTGATCCTGGTCTTGCCCCTGCTGGTCCTGACCCTGCTGGCCCTGGTCTTGGTCCTGCCCCTGCTGGTCCTGACCCTGCTGGCCCTGGTCTTGGTCCTGACCCTGCTGGTCCTGCCCCTGCTGGTCCTGCCCCTGCTGGTCCTGACCCTGCTGGTCCTGCGCCTGAGGGCCTCCTCGACCGCCGAATCCGCCGGCCCCACCGGGCCCACCGGCCGCGCCGCCGCCGGAGCCGCGCAGGCTCTGCAGCGTGGAGTTCCCCTTGAGGCGGATGCCGACGTCATTGAGATAGGTGCCGTCGATGGTGAGGTCGGCCTCGATGTAGTCCTTGGTGCCGTCCTTCTCGTACGCCTTCATCATCTTGTCGAAGTCGGTCTGGTCGTACTCGATCCGGAACGTGTGCGCGGCCGTCGTGTCGTACAGGCCGACCGTGCCGGGCAGGTTCTCGGTGATGACGTCCGCGTCCTCGACGGAGGCGCTGGTGACGAACGGCGTGACCCGGGCGTCCGAGAAGAAGAACAGCAGCACGGCGAGTCCCGCGCAGAGCAGCCCGACCGGCTTCCAGTGGTGGCGCACCGGCAGGGGGACGCGGTGCGCGAGCCGCTTGCGGGGCGGGATGCGCCGCTCCTCGCGGACGCCCCCCTCCACCTCCGCCATCACAGGTCCGTCTGGTCGTAACCGGTGAGCACCGTGACGCGCTGGCCCCTCGTGCGCTCCTGGAGCGCGGCGACCAGTTCGCCGGGCTCGTGGCCCTTCTTGATGCGGACGGTGTAGAACACCTCGGTCAACGTGCCACCCCGGATGGACTCGGTGCTCACCAGTTCGAACTCGTCGGTCAGGCGCAGCAGTACGTCCTGGATGCTCGACGTGTGGTCCTCGCCCGCGGGAAGCTGGACCTTGACGACCTGACGCTGCACGTTGAGGGCGAACAGGTCGAACCGGCTCATCAGGAAGATGATCAGCGCGATGACGACTCCACCGACCGCCGCCAGCGTGTAGAAGCGCGCTCCGCACGCCATACCGATCGCCATCACCAGGAAGATGAAGCCGACGTCCCGGGTCTCCTTGACCGCGTTGCGGAAGCGGACCACGGACAGCGCGCCGACGAGGGAGAACGCGCGCGCCAGGTTGGAGCCGACGACGAGCATGATCAGCGCGACGACCATACCGACGATGACCAGTGTCTGGACGTAGGACTGGCTGTACGAGACGTTCTTGTGCGTGGCCCGGTAGACGTAACCGATCACGGTGGAGAGCACGAAGGACAGGGTCATCGCCAGGACGATGTCCATGACGCTGAACGTGCCGCTCAGGTCCTGCAGGTCGAAATTCACGGGCGGAAAGCCTCCGTCAGGCGCCCCGGGGCGGGGAGTCGGGTGGGGGACACGGCGAACGGGGTTCCGTCGCCGGTGGTGTGGTGGGCCGGAGCCGGCGGGAGGTCTTCCTCCCGTACGTGGAACACCGAGCGGGGCGCGAGCCCGAACGCCTCGATGGACTGGACGTACTTGGACACCCGGATCAGGCTGAGGTCGCGGCGGGCCGCGAGGTCGGTGATCCAGTGCGGGGTGCGCTCGTTGACCTTGATCTCCATGACCGACATGTGCGGCGGGATCGTGAAGCGGTTCTCCGCGTCGGTGGTGCCGAAGTGGAAGTCCCGGTCGCGGCCCCGGATGCGCCGGTCGAAGGTGACGCGCAGCCCGGTGTCCTGGTCGCGGCCGACGAGGGCCTCGCGCTGGTAGCCGGTGATGGCGGTGGGCTGGAGGTTGAGGCGTACGGCGAGTTCGAGGACCTCCTCGACGAAGGCGGCCTCCTTCGGCGAGTGCTCGATCATCTGCCGGTCGTCGCACATCCGCCGGGCCGTCTCGTACGGCAGCGTGATGCGACGCTTCTGGGTGACCCGGTTGACCCGCTGCTTGATCTCCACGCAGACCGGCGAGGCGTCGGTGATCCGGTCGAGGTCTCCGTAGTGCCGGATGCGGAGCTTGCGGCGGAACTTCAGGCCCTCGATCTTCTCCCAGTAGAAGCGGAGTTGGGGGGTGTCGTAGTAGAGGCTCCACACGCCGTAGCCGCCCACGGGGCTGTGCGGGTCGCGGTCCATGCGGTCGGCCAGTTCGTCCCTGATCGAGGCCGCCTGTTCGACGGGGACCAGGTACTTGAGCTCGTACCGGTTGAAGGCGTGCAGGCGGCTGGCCACCCGCAGGGCCTCCTCGCCCGCGAGCCCCGGCCCGGTGCCGGAGTACGCGCCCGTCGCACGGTCCGCGTCGGCCACCGGTACGGCGGCCACCGTGCCGGCGGCCCCTCCCGGCCCGACGGCTTTCGTGCCACGAGTCCGTGGGCGCAGCCGCCCCAGCCAGCCAGTCATGGCTCCCCTTCGTGCCGTTCGTTCGTCTTCTTCCTCCACGTAAGGAATCGGCAAAAGATGAGGAACTTATGAAATCCTTATCTGAATGACCTGAGTACACGGAATGAACACAGGGTGAACACGAAGGAGCCGCCGGCCGACGCGCGGCCGCGCTCCCCCGGCACGGATTTCCCCCCGGCCCCCTGGGCATCGATCAAGAGCGGAACGCCGCACGCGACGCGCACGGGATGCTGTCGGAAGGACGCACGAACCACGTGCGGGCCGAGGCGCGGAGCGCGCCCCGGCAAGGGAACGGACGGGAAGAGAAGGCGACATGACCGCACCACAGACGGGGACCAACCCCTGGCTCCGCCGCTACCACGCCGCCGACACCGGCAACGTCACCCTGGTGTGCTTCCCGCACGCCGGCGGATCCGCCGGCTACTTCCGCCCGTTCTCGGCGGCCCTCGCGCCCTCGGTCGGCGTGATGGCCGTCCAGTACCCGGGGAGGCAGGACCGGTTCGCCGAACCGTGCGTCGAGGACCTCGGCGAACTCGCCGACGCCGTGCACCAGCAACTTCGCACCTTCAGGGGCCCGTTGGCGTTCTTCGGCCACAGCATGGGGGCGTCCCTCGCGTTCGAGGTGGCCAGGCGACGGGAACTGGCGGGCGAGGAGGCACCGTCGATGCTGTTCCTCTCCGGCCGCAGCGCGCCGGACACCGTCCGCGCGGCGGCCGAGCCGGTGCACTCGCTGGACGACGCGGGTCTCCTCGCCAGGATCAAACGACTCGGCGGCACCCACACCCAGCTGCTGGAGGACCCCGAGCTCGTCGAGCTGGTGCTCCCCGCCGTCCGGAGCGACTACCGCGCCGTCGAGACGTACCGCTGCCCGCCCGGCACCGTCCTCCGCTCCCCCATCACCGTGCTGACCGGCTCCGAGGACCCCCTCACCACCCCCGAGGACGCCGATGCCTGGCGCCGCCACACCGCCGGCACCTGCACCGTGCACACCTTCCCCGGCGGCCACTTCTTCCTGGAGCCCGAGTCCGACGCCGTACTCGCGACGGTCTCCCGCACCCTGGCGGGCCTCACCGCCTGAGACCCGCCGGACCCGCCGGACCCGGTGCGGCCCGTCGTAGCCGGAGACCGGCGTGGAGTACGTTCCCGGGCCTGGAGACCCCGGGCGTGACGTACGCCCCGGGCGTGGAGTACGTCACGCCGCCGGGAGATCCGGCGGGCCGCCCGGCGACGCGCGTGCGGCTGCCGGGTCCGGCTCGCCGGTCTTCCGCGAGGGGCCCCCGGCGGGAGGCCCCGGTGCGGTCACCTCCTGGCGGCCCGCCCAGCGGGAGCGCACGGCCGTCGAGTTGGCGATGGCCTGCGACGACATCCCGTACCCGAGGCCCGTCGCGCTGCCCGCCCCGCGCCGCCACCGAAGCGGAGTCATCCGTTCCGAAGGGATGGGCCGTGACACTCCCACGGTGCTCCTTTGGCCTTTCGGCCAAAGGAGCACCGCGCTTTATGGCGGATATTCTCACCCCCGCACGGTCGGCACTCAGCATCATCGGGTCGACGCATACGAGCGCGGAGCGAGAGGAGCGGTGCCATGGAGACGGTCCGGGCAATGCCGGGCAACGGCCCCGGTGGCGGCCTGAAGCACAGGCTGACCAGGCGGCAGGACGTGTCCGCCGAAGTACCGTCCGGTGGTGCGCTGAAGCGCACGATGGGCATGTGGCAGCTCACCCTGCTCTCCGTGGGCGCCACCCTCGGCACCGGCATCTTCGTCGTCCTCGGCGAGGCGGTGCCCGAGGCGGGCCCCGCGATCATCGTCTCGTTCGTCCTGGCCGGCGTCACCGCGCTCTTCTCGGCCCTGTCGTACGCCGAGCTCGCGGGGATGATCCCGCGCTCCGGCTCCTCGTACAGCTACGCGTACGCCACGCTCGGGGAGCTCGTGGCCTGGGTCTGTGGCTGGTGTCTCATCCTGGAGTACGGGGTCTCGGTCGCGGCGGTCGCCGTGGGCTGGGGCCAGTACGTGAACGAGCTGCTCGACCTGGTCTTCGGCGTCACCCTGCCCGACGCCCTCAGCGCGCCGCCCGGCGCGGGCGGGGTCGTCAACGTCCCGGCCGCCGTCATCGTCCTCCTCTCCATGGTGGTGCTGCTGCGCGGCGCGAAGGAGAGCGCGGTGGCCAACGTCGTCATGGTGGGCGTGAAGATCGCCGCGCTGGTGATGTTCTGCGCCGTCGCCTTCACCGCGTTCCACGCGGGCAACTTCAGCCCGCTCTTCCCGCTCGGCGCCGCCGGGATGAGCGCCGGGGCCGCCTCGCTCTTCTTCTCGTACATCGGCTTCGACGCCGCGTCGACGGCCGGCGAGGAGGCGAAGAACCCGCAGCGGGACCTGCCGCGCGCCATCATCCTCTCGCTCGCGCTGGTCACCTTCCTCTACGTGCTGGTCGCCGTGGCCGCGCTCGGCGCCATGCCGTGGGGCCTCTTCGAGGGCACCGAGGCCACGCTCAGCGAGGTCCTGGTGCGGGCCGTGGGCGGCGGCAGCCTCTGGCCGATCCTGCTGTCGATCGGCGCGGTCGTGGCGACCACCAGCGTCGTGCTCACCGTCCAGTACGGGCAGATCCGCATCCTGTTCTCCATGTCCCGCGACGGCCTGATGCCACCGGTCTTCTCCCGGGTCCACGCGAAGAGCGGGGTGCCGCGCGCCAACACGGTGATCGTCTCCTCGTTCATCGCCGTACTCGCCGCGCTCGTCCCGCTGGGCAGCCTCGCCGACGCCACCAGCATCGGCACCCTGTTCGCGTTCGCCCTCGTCAACATCGCCGTGATCCTGCTGCGCCGCCGCAACCCCGACGCGCCGCGCGGCTTCCGGGTGCCGTTCTCGCCGGTGGTGCCGGTGCTCGGCGTCATCTGCTGCGTGTACATGCTCTTCAGCCTCGGTTCGGACACCTGGATCACGTTCGCCGTGTGGATGGTGGTCGGACTGGCCGTGTACGCGCTGTACGGGATGAAGCACTCCCGGCTCGACGCCGCGAAGCAGGAGGATCTCCGGTCATGACGCTCGTCCCCGCAGCCCTGGATCTCGACGCCGACGTCGTCCGACTGACCCGCGCCCTGGTCGACGTGCCCTCCGAGAGCGGCGAGGAGGGCCCACTGGCGGACGCCGTCGAGGCGGCCCTGCGCGCCCTGCCCCACCTGACCGTGGAACGGATCGGCCACTCCGTCGTCGCCCGCACCGCGCTGGGCCGCCCCGAGCGGGTGATCCTCGCCGGCCACCTCGACACCGTGCCCGCCGCGGACAACCTGCCCGCCCGGCTCGACGGCGAACGGCTGTACGGACTCGGCGCCTGCGACATGAAGGGCGGCGTCGCGGTGGCCCTGCGCCTCGCGGCGGCCCTCACCGCGCCCGCCCGGGACGTCACCTACGTCTTCTACGAGTGCGAGGAGGTCGAGGGCGACCGCAACGGGCTGCACCGCATCGCGACCGAGCGCCCGGAGCTGCTGCTCGACGCCGGGCTCGCGATCCTGATGGAGCCGTCCGACGCGGGCGTCGAGGCCGGCTGCCAGGGCGTGCTGAGCGCCGACATCACCGTGCGCGGGGCCCGCGCCCACACCGCGCGGGCCTGGATGGGGATCAACGCCGCCCACCGCGCGGCGGCGGTGCTCCAGCGCCTGGCCGACCACACGCCGGAGCGGGTCGTCATCGACGGACTGGAGTACCGGGAAGGGCTGAACGCCGTCTCGGTCCGCGCCGGGGTGGCCGGGAACGTCGTGCCCGACACCTGCGTCGTCTCCCTCAACGCCCGCTTCGCCCCCAGCCGTTCGCCGAAGGAGGCGGAGGAGTACGTACGGGGCCTCTTCCCCCGGGCGCTGTTCCCGCCCGAGGAGTACGCGTTCGTGGTGACGGAGGCCGTGGCGGGGGCGCTGCCCGGCCTGGAGCACCCGGCGGTGGCCTCGCTGGTCGGCGTCCTCGGCGCCGAGCCGCGCCCGAAGCTGGGCTGGACCGACGTGGCCCGGTTCACCGAACTGGGCGTGCCCGCGCTGAACTTCGGCCCGGGCGACCCCTCCCTGGCGCACACCCCCGGGGAGTTCGTCCCGGTGGACCAGCTCGCACGGTGCGAGGAGCAGCTGACCGCCTGGCTGAGCTGATCCGGAGGCCGCCCGCCCCTGCGGCCACCGGCCGTGGTGCCGCTCAGGCCGTGCCTTCGAGCCGGGCGCTCAGCCAGAGCACCAGCCGCTCGTCGGGATCGTCCAGGTCCAGGCCCACCTGCTCCCTGGCCTGCCGCAGGCGGTACCGGCAGGTGTTGGGGTGCACCGCTAGCCGCTCCGCCGCGCCCGCCATGTCGCACCCCGCGTCGAGCCAGGCCAGCACCGTACGGGCGTACTCGGTGCCGTGCGCCGCGTCGTGCGCCACCGCCCGCGCCCAGGCGCCGCCCTCGAACTCCCGCTGTCCGGCCATCAGTTCACCCAGGCGCAGCAGGGCCACCCTGGCCCGGACGTCCTCCACGAGAGCGAGGGGGCGCTCCGCGTCGAGGCAGCGCAGCACCAGGTCGGCGTCGTCACGGGATTCCGCCACCCGCGCGAGACCCGCGACCAAAGCTCCGAGCCCACCCCGTACGGGCATCCGCAGGGCCTGGCCGGCCCGGTCCACGATGTCCTGCGCGAGCTGCCGGTGCCGGGCCGCGCCCCGTTCGCCGGCCGCCGGGAGCAGCGCGTACACGACCCCGTCGACGAGTACGCAGGCGTGCCGCCCGTAACGGGCCTCGCAGCTGAGCCGCACCAGGTCGAGCAGGCGCAGTGCCGTCTGCTCGACGTCCGGCGCGGTGCTGGCGCCCGCCGGGACGAACGCCGCCACCCGCACCGGATCGGTGCCCGCGCCCAGCCCGAGGCGGTGCGCGGCGGTGGCCGGATCGGCGGTGCCGTCCAGGACCCGGCGCAGCAGGTCGCCGCCCAGGTGGCGGGCGAGTTCCTGCGCGGCGCGGGCCCGCAGCAGCAACAGGGCCGCCGTGGAGGCGCCCTGGACGAGAGCGTCCTCGGCGCCGGGGGCGAGCGTGCCGTCGTCGACGACCCAGATCGAGCCGAGCGTCTCGCCGCCCGCACGCACGGCGACGGCGATCCGGGGCAGGTTGTCGTCGTCGAGGGCGGGCAGCCGCAGGGGCGCGGGGGCGGCGAACATCGCCCGGTACTGCTCGGCGTTCTCGGGGCTGTCGGGGACCTGGAGGCCGAGGATGCCCTGCCGGCGGTCCTCGTCCACGGTCTGCCCGGGCACGGTCGAGTAGGCCAGGATGCGCTGGCGGGGGTCCTCCACCGCGGTGGCCCCGCCGACCGCGGCCGCGACGGCGTCGGCCAGCGCGAACAGGTCACCGGCCGCGGAGGGCGCACCGCCCGCGCGTGCGCCCACGGCCGAGGAGAGCAGCAGGTGGACCCGGTGCCAGGCCTCCTGGAGGTCGTAGGAGTCGGTCGGGACCCCGTCCTCCATGGCGAACAGTT
>NZ_JBSFVR010000090.1:0-24113 GCF_053592415.1 Streptomyces sp. NPDC002690
AGCAGGACGAGGCCACGGCGAAGGCCGCGGCGGAGAAGAAGGCGGCCGAGGAAGCGCCGTGCGCACCGCGCAGGTCGTCCGTGCCGCGCAGGTCGTCCGTGCGGTGCAGGTCGTCCGTGCGGTGCCCGGCGTGCGCACCGCGCAGGTCGTCCGCAAAGAGGCCGCTGTTCACTCCACCGAGTGCGACCAGCGCGTCGGCGTGTCCGAGCCCGCTCTCCGCCGCGATCGATTCCAGCGTCTGGGCGTCGCGCACCGGCGCGAAACGCACCCCGCCGCCCGCCGTCGTCCGGAAGCCGTACACCGCCGGCCTGGGCAGGCTGTTGTACGCCCACGGGGCCGAGAAGTAGTAAGCCCCCGTGTCGTAGAGCACCACGAAGTCGCCCTCGCGCAGTTCGGGGAGTTTCTGGCCGTACGCGACCACGTCCCCGGCGAAGCAGCAGGGGCCCGCGACGTCCTGTTCGAGCGCAGGCCCGTCCTTGGGCAGGCCGTCCGGCCCGAAGGCCCCCACCCGCAGTGGCCAGGCCCCGGGCATCAGGACCGTACGGGTCGCCGTCTGCGCGCCCGCGTGGGTCAGGGCGATGCGCCGCCCGCCCGCGTCCTTGGTGTACTCCACCAGCGCCCCGATGAACCCGTTCTTCGCGAGCAACGACCGGCCGAACTCCGTCACCAGCGCGTACCGCCCGTCGAACAGGCCCGGTACGGCTGTGCGCAGCGCGGTCACGTAGTCGCCGTGGGTGGGCCGTACCTCGTCGTCCGAGAAGTTCACCGGCAGCCCGCCGCCGATGTCCAGGCTGGTGACCCGGCGCTCGCCGAGTTGTGCGTTGATCTCCTCGGCCAGCCGGTACGTCTGTGCGACGCCGGCCGCGAGCAGGTCCAGCGGACAGCCCTGGGAGCCCACGTGCGCGTGCAACCGGGTCAGCCAGGGGCGTTCGGCGAAGGCGCGCACCACAGCCGCGCGGGCCCCGGGGTCCCGCAGCGCGACGCCGAACTTCGATGTGGCGGTGGCCGTGCTCATGGCGTCGATCGCACCACCTCCGACCTGCGGGTTCACCCGTAGCCCGATGACTGAGGGCGAGGTGGACCAGCGCAGTGCGTCGATGCGGCGCAGCTCGTCGAGGCTGTCGGCGTTGACCGCGATCCCGAGCGCCAGCGCGAGCCGGATCTCCTCGCGGGTCTTGGCGGGGGAGTCCAGCACGATCGTCGAGGGCGCGAAGCCGGCGTCCACGGCCAGCCGCAGTTCCCCGGGGCTCGCCACCTCGCACCCCATGCCGTACGAGGCCAGCAGGCGCAGCACCGGGACGAGCGGGGACGCTTTCGCCGCGAAGGTGTGCAGGACCCGCGGGGCACCGGCGAACGCCTCCCGCAGGCCCTCGACCGAGTCCCGCACGCCCTGGGTGTCGATGAATCCGACGACGGGCTGAGACTCTCCGAGCAGGCCGTCGGCGATCGCGTGCCGCACGGCGTGGGCGAACTTCGGGGTGGACGGAACACCGGCGCCGGCGGCGGAAGTCGTCTGAGTCATACGGCGAGGATGGCCGATCGGGCGGCCCGCGTCACCGCCGACGTGGCGGACCGGAGACGAGCCTCATGCCGCCCGGCAGGTACACCTCCCCACGGCGGCGACGCCCGTCCCCGCGAGTCCGCGTCCGCGACGCCCGTCCCCGCGAGGCGCCGTCCCGAGCGTCCGCGTCCGGCAGCGCACCCGTCCAGGGGTGGTTCCTGTCGCCCGCTACCGCCCGCTACCCCCCAGGATCGGGCGCGGGCTCACCGGCGCGGGTCCCAGCGTGGTCGAGCCGGGGGCCGCCCGGTGGCCGAGGCCGGTCCGGTACGCGTCCAGGGCCGCCTCGGTACGCCCCGTCCGGCGCAGCAGGTCGCCGAGCAGTCGGCAGACGTCCGCCAGGTCCCCGGCCGCCCCGGCGCGTTCCAGCAGGGCCAGCGCCTTGACGTAATGCTCTTCCGCGGTGTCGGTCTCCCCGTCCTCCTCGTGGATCAGCCCGAGGAGCCGGTGCGCCCCCGCCGCGTGCACCGCGCCCCGGTCCGGCTGGAGTTCGCCCAGCAGCCTGTGCAGCAGGTCCTCCGCCTGGCGCGACTTGCCCCGGCGGCGCAGTACGTCGGCGAGCTCCACCTCGACTTGGGCCGTGTAGAGGGCGGCGCGCTTCGAGGCCAGCATGTCCCGGGCGGCCAGCAATTCGCTCTCGGCACCGGCGAGGTCGCCCTCCTGGGCCCGCACGTAGCCGCGCATCCAGTGGCAGTGCGCCATCTCCGTCCGGATCTGGAGCTGCTGGTAGATCTCCGCCGCCCGGGCCAGCGAGGCGTCGGCCTCGGCGGTGCGGCCTGTGGAGATGAGGGACCGGGCCACGCTGCGGTGCATGCCCGCCACCAGTTCCGGATCGTCGACCCGGGGTGCGAGCGCGAGCGCCAGCTCGCCGGCCTGCGCCGCCCGCGCGTGGGCGCCCATGTCCATGTAGGGCGCGATCGACGCCGTGTACAGGAGGAGCAGCGCGCCCGGGTCGGGCAGACCGGACGCGTTGAGCTCGTCGATGGCGCTCTCCAACAGATAGCAGGCGTAGCGGAGTTCGCCCGCCAGCAGGTGTGCGACGGCGCGGCCCCGGACAGCCCGCGCCCGCTGGGACAGCGGGGCGTCCGCGAGCAGGCGCTCGGCCGCCTCGAAGTGCTGCCCGGCGGTGCGGAGATCACCGGTCTCCAGGGCGCATTCGCCGAGCCCCAGCGTTGCCGACGCGATCTCCTGGTCGAGCCCGAGCCGGTCGGCCTCGGCCAGCAGTTCGGCGAAGTCGGCCACCGCGTCCTCCGCCGCGCTGGTCGCCAGGGTGCGCTGGGCCTCGACCAGACGCAGCCGCAGTTCGGTCGCGAGGTGGGCCGGGCGCCCGGTGGCCACTTCCTCGTAACTCACGCCGAGCCGTTCGGCGAGGTGACGGACGGCCGCTTCGGACGGCCGGACGCGCCCTGCTTCCAGGGTGGATATGTAGGCGGGGGTGTACGAGGGTTCGGCGAGCTCGCGCTGGGTGAGACCGCGCTCCGTGCGCAGCCGGTGGACGCGCCGGCCGATCGTGGCGGGGTCGTCCACCGGTCCGCGTTCCGTCCGACGCCCGGTCGGGCTCTTCTCCGCCACGTGGCCCCTCATTTCGCCTCGTCAACATCCCGACCATGACCGGCACGGGAGATGAGTATCGACCAGATCGTCCCAGGGCGTGGGCGAGGGGTGGGTACTCGGGGCAATTGCCCGCTGAAGACCTGTTGTGTCACCGCACGGCGGCGGTCGGGCGGGACGGATCAGGCAATGAGCGGAACCACGGCCTCCGAGGTCAGCAGGCGGAAGGTGAATGCCTGCTGGAAGTACAGGTGCACGGCGGTGGCGTCGTGACTCTGATAGCCGATGGACAGGTCCTGGGCCAGCCGCAGTTCGAAGTCCCCGCCCCGGGTGGAGAGCAGTACCCCACCCCTGATCGCGGGTGCCCACAGGATCGGGTCGTCCAGCTGACGGCCGATGTGGGTGGCCACCGGGTAGCCGTGGTCGGAGGTCTCGGTCGCCTCGGTGAAGGCGTCGGCGCCGAGCAGCAGCCGGTACGGGCCGTCGACTCCGGCGAGCCGCAGCCGGGTCAGTGCCTGGCTGACCGCCGCGGGATAGTCGCGCGCATCGGCGGGCAGCGGGAGAGGATCGTGCGAGGAGCCGTCCCGCAGACCGGTGATCCCGGCTGCCGGGTACCCGTCGATGATCGCCATGTCCTCGGCGAACGCGCAGGTGCGCGCGGCGTCCTTGACGGGCTGCCAGTCACTGTCGTCGGACCCGCGCTCCACGTCGTCCACGGCCTGCCGGGTCACGGTGAACGGCACCCGCCACTCGATCACCGGCATCGACGTACGCGCCCGCGCCAGCACGTCCGGGGTGGGCGGGTCGATGGGCCGCAGATGGCCGTCGCCGACCGCCGCCAGGGTGGGGCCCTCCGGGTCCGTGACGTCGACGACCCTTCGGCCCGCGACGTGGCGGGTGAAGGTCCGCCGCGCCTCCTCCTCGATCTGCTGCCAGGCGGCTTCGGTGACGGGGGCGAGTTCTCGGTGCAGATTGTTCATCACTGGACGCTTTCTTGCAGGCTGCCGATGCGCAGCGAACCGTCGCCCGGGAGGGCGGGGAGACCGGAGTCGGCCGGGAGCGCGGGCGGGCAGAGAACGGGCGGCGCGGCGGTCCTGGGCAGCGGCCTGGCACCGCGCTCGGCGGGAGGCGGGGGCGGTGCGTCGAGGAAGTCGGCGTCGGGGGCGTAGAAGAGCGTGCCGGTGACCGCCGTGGAGAAGTCCAGGATGCGGTCGTGGGTGCCGGGCGGGTCGCCGAGGAACATGTTGCGGAGCATCCGCTCCGTGACGTCGGGATCGGCCGCGTACCCGATGAAGTACGTACCGAACTCGCCCCGGCCGAAGTTGCCGAACGGCATGTTGGCGCGGAGGATGTCCCGCTCGGTGCCGTCCGGGTCGGTGACGGTGTTGAGGGCGACGTGCGAGTCGGCCGGCTGGACGCCCTCGGGGAGCTCGACGTCGTCCGCCTTGGTGCGGCCGATGACCCGCTCCTGCTCCTCGGTGCTCAGCGCCTTCCACGCGGCCATGTCGTGGAGGTACTTCTGCACGACGACGTAAGAGCCGCCCGCGAACGCGGGGTCCTCGTCGCCCACCAGCGCGGCCGCCCGGGCGGCGTCGCCCACCGGGTTCTCCGTACCGTCCACGAATCCCAGCAGGTCACGGTGGTCGAGATAGCGGAACCCGTGCGTCTCGTCCACGATCCGCACCGCCCCGCCGAGACGGTCGAGCAGTTGCGCGGCCCACTCGTGGCAGACGTCCGCCCGCTCGGCCCTGATGTGCAGCAGCAGGTCGCCGGGGGTGGCCGGGGCGGTGTGGCGCGGTCCGCGCAGTTCCCGGAACGGATGCAGCAGCGCCGGCCGCCCGCCGCCGAAGAGCCGGTCCCAGGCGTCGGAGCCGAAGCCCAGCACGCAGGAGAGCCCGGCGTCCGGGAAGCGGAAACCGAGGGACCGCGCGAGGGACGCGACCTCCGGCAGCACGGACCGTACGGTCTCCTCGCCACCCGGCTCGACCGTGGCGACGAGGATCAGCGCCGCCTCGGTGAGCGGAGCCACCACGGGCTGCACGTTGACGGGGTCCGGAACGGCGTCGGGCATCGGGCGCACTCCATTCGGTAGCCGCGGGGACAGGACTCCTGCCACTCACCACTCACCCACGGGCGGGTTCGGGACGCACCCGGGGACGGCCCGTCCGGGCGGGACCACGAAGACCCCGGCTTCTGCTCGGCCCGGACCCGCACGACGTCGACGAACGGCTTCCCGGTGGCCGCGTCCGCATGGGCCAGTACCTCCGCCCTGATCCCGATCAGGTACGAGTCCAGTCTCGATCAGGTACGAGTCCAGCCGGCCGGTGTTCCAGCTCCGGAACACCTCCGCGATCCGGGCGGCGGAGTAGCCCACGACCCACGCGCTCCAACGCGCCGTGCCCCGGATGAAGCAGGTGATCGACTGGCTGCCGGAGGTCGGTACCGGTCTCGGCCGCCCGGATCCGGTCAGTCATCCACAGGATCTCCGCTCCGGCAACGTAGGCCCGAGCGGGTTGGCCAAAGTCGGTTCGCTCGTACGGGTGTTGTCGAAGGAGGGGGCGAGGTCGACGTCGTAGCGGGCGGCGCGCAGCATCTCGGCCGCGTGGCTGGCCAAGGCTCATGCGGCGGCGTAGGCGCCGGTGGCCCCTTCGGACTTGGCGGTCGGGAACCCACACCGCAGAGCGGCGTGGGTGGGGTGGGCGGTTCCGGGGGACTGCCCGGGGGCTTTCTCAGCTTTCGGCTTCGGTCCTGTCGCCGCCCCAGAGGGTGTGGAAGGTGCCGTCTCGGTCGACCCGCCGGTAGGTGTGTGCGCCGAAGTAGTCGCGCTGGCCCTGGGTGAGGGCGGCGGGCAGGCGTTCGGCGCGCAGGGAGTCGTAGTAGGCGAGGGTCGCGGCGAAGGCGGGGGTGGGGACGCCCTGGGTGACGGCGGTGGCGATCACGTGGCGCCAGTCGTCCTGGGCGTGGGCGATCTCCTCGGCGAAGCTCTTGTCGGAGAGGAGGCTCGGCATCCGGGGCTGTGCCTCGTAGGCGCTGGTGATCCGATCGAGAAACGCCGCCCGGATGATGCATCCGCCGCGCCAGATCGAGGCGACCTTGCCGAGGTCGATGTCCCAGTCGTACTGCTCGCTGCCGGCCGAGATCTCGTGGAAGCCCTGTGTGTAGGCGACGATCTTCGAGGCGTACAGGGCCTGCTCGACCTGGTCGGCGAAGGCGGCTGCCTCGTCCTCACCCAGCTTGCGGGCGGTCGGACCCGCGAGGTTACGTGAGGCGTCCCGGAGACCGGCGTGGCCGGATACGGAGCGTGCGAAGACGGCCTCGGCGATACCCGAGACGGGAACGCCCAGGTCGAGGGCGATCTGCACGGTCCAGCGGCCGGTGCCCTTCTGCTCCGCCTGGTCGAGCACGACATCCACGAAGGGCTTGCCGGTCGCCGCATCGACGTGTGAGAGCACCTCAGCGGTGATCTCGATGAGATAGGAGTCCAGGCGCCCGGTGTTCCAGGTGCGGAAGGTGTCCGCGATCCGCGCGGGAGAGTATCCGGCCACCGCGCGGAGCAGGTGGTACGCCTCGGCGATGAGCTGCATGTCCGCGTACTCGATGCCGTTATGCACCATTTTGACATAGTGGCCCGCGCCGTCCGGGCCGAGGTGGGTGACGCACGGGGCCCCGTCGTCGGCTTTCGCGGAGATCTTCTCGAGCATCGGGCCGAGGCTGTCGTAGGACTCGGGTGAGCCGCCCGGCATGATGCTGGGCCCGTTGAGGGCGCCCTCTTCGCCGCCGGATACGCCGGTGCCCACGAAGTGGATGCCGTGCTCGCGCAGCTCCTTCTCGCGGCGGCGGGTGTCGGCGAAGTGCGCGTTGCCGCCGTCGACGATCATGTCGCCGGGCTCGAGGAGCGGGGTGAACTCCGCGATCACGGCGTCGGTCGGGTCACCCGCCTTCACCATGATGACCAGCCTGCGTGGGCGTTCGAGTGCGGAGACGAATTCCTCGGCGGACTCGGTGGCGACGAAATTTCCCTCGCTCCCGAACTCCTCGACCAGCGCGTAGGTCTTGGCGTTTGTCCGGTTGTGCAGCGCGACCGAATACCCGTTGCGCGCGAAGTTGCGGGCGAGGTTGCGGCCCATCACCGCGAGCCCCGTCACGCCGATCTGAGCGGTTCCGGTCGGGGTGGTGCCGGTCATGGAGTGCTCCTGGCTCTCTCGGGAGTGAGTGGTCGTCTCGGACGTCGGAGTCGCGCTGTGGAGTCGCGTTCGGTGCCGCACGGTGGTGCCGCGCCGTGGTGCCGCGCCGTGGTGCCGCACGGTGGTGCCGCGCCGTCTGTCGAGGGGGCGGGCCGGCGGTCGTGCGGACCTCGGACACGGTCCCCGGCGGGCGTCGGCCGGTCACCCGCGGTTCAGCGGGTGCCGGCCGTCGGGCCGTCTTCGGGCGCGGCGCCGGAGTCGACGTCCACGGCATCGGGGCCGGAATCGGGCGGCGTGGCGGGCTCCCATTCGGGGAGCCAGGGCTCCCCGTCGGGTACGACGTGCATGGCCGCCTCCTCGGCGGCGGCAGCGGCCCCGTCGACACCGACGTCACTCGCGGTGAGCGTGGCCGGGACGGTCCCGTCCGCCTGCTGCGTGAGCCTTCCGGCACGGTCCGTACCCACCTCGTCGTCCCACGGCTCACCCTCTCCGCCGGACAGGTCCCCGGTCCCGTCGCTGTCGCTCACGGCCACTTCCGGACGCTCGCGGGAGAGTCTGCTGTCGAGGGACTCCCCTTCGTGCTGCTCGGACGCGGTGGTCCCCACGTCGTCCACGGCCCATGGCCGCTCGGGCGGCGAGTACCCCTCGTCCAGCGCGTCACCGAGGTCGGAGTCCACGAGGGTGTCCTCGATGTCCAGCTGTTCGTCGGGGTCGGATGCCTCTTCCGGCTGGGGCTGGTAGACGTCGTCCCCCCGGTCGGTGTCGCTCATTGCGTGTCCTCTCGCCGATGGCGGAGCCGTACCGTCCCCTGCCGCAATTGCACTCCGGTCGCGCGCCCGCCGCAAAGGGAAGATCTCCGCGGGCGCCGTCGCGACGGCGCCCCGGAAGCGCGTATGCCCTGATCGCGGCGGCCGAAGCGTCGTCCCGCACCCGCCCCCAGGGAAGTGCCGCGGAGGCTGAGGTGCGCCGGTCCCCGCCCCTTTTCGTACGCCCTCCGGCCCGCGGGGGCCGTCACCGTCGGGGCGGGGAGGAAGTCCGGTGGCCGTCCCGGTCGGCCGGCCGTGCCACTTTGCGGAGGTGCTCGCTACGGCGGTGCCTCCTGCGCCGTACGGTGCGTGTCCGGCCGTCGGAGCCGTACGGTGCGTGTCCGGCCGTCGGAGTTGCGCCTCTCCCGTGCGCGTGCATCCCTCTGCGCTCACTCCCACGGGTGAGTGGGGTCAGAGGCGGGCTGGTTGGCGATCGCCCGGCAGGTCACGGGGTGCCGGTAGGTTCAGTGCTTGTCCGTGCTCTCCCGGCACACGCAAGGCGAGCGATGGGCGACGGGGGCTTTGGTGAAAGCACGCAACAAGAGCCGCGGCAACCCCGAGCCGTAGGAGCCCTGGAACGAGATCGTGCCGGGACCGTGGAGGGGGGCCACTCCTGGGTGTTCGGCCCGGGTGACATCCGGCAAGCCATCGTGGGCAGTGAGTCCGAGCTGGTGATCAGCCCGTTCGCTTCACCAGGGCACGGTCCCGCTCCCGGGGTCGGCCACCAAGTGGCCGAGAGCCCCGATGAACCCCTGACTGCCACGGACTCCCTTCGCGCACATTCACATCGCAGCCGTGTCAATGGCCCCGGTTCCGGTGTTGGCGCCCGTCCCGCTTACGTCGGCAGGATGGGGGCCCGGCCCGGTGGTGGCCGGGCTACGACAGGGGGAAGCGGCGGTGGCGGTGTTCGTGACGACTTCAGGGGCGGTACGAGGGCGGCCGGCCGAACGGGCCCCGCTCGTCACGGCCGTGCTCGGAATCCCGTACGCGGCACCGCCGTTCGGGCCCCACCGGTTCCGGGAGCCCCGGCCGGTCCGGGCCTGGGACGGCGTCCGCCCGTGTCTCGGGTTCGGCCCGGTGGCCCCGCAGTCGGCCGAACTCCCCGGCGCGCCGGGCTGGAAGCCCGGGGACGAGGACATCCTGACGGTCAACGTATGGTCGCCGGGAGGGCCCGGCGACTCGCTCCCCGTCCTGGTGTGGATCCACGGAGGCGCCTTCGCCTTCGGCTCCTCGGCCCAGCCCGACTTCGACGGCGCGGCCCTCGCGGGGCTCGGCATGGTGGTCGTGAGCTGCAACTACCGCCTGGGCTTCGAAGGGTTCGGCCACGTGCCCGGCACCACCCCGACGCCGAAGGACGGGGGAGGGGGCGCGGACGTGGACGACTGCCCCGACAACCGCGGACTGCTTGACCAGATCGCCGCCCTGGAGTGGGTGCGCGACAACAGCGCCGCCTTCGGAGGTGACGCGGACCGGGTCACCGTGGCCGGCCAGTCGGCGGGTGCCACCTCGGTCGCCTGCCTCATGGCCATGGACCGGGCGCGCGGGCTGTTCCGGCGGGCCGTGCTGCACTCCGCCGTCAACTCCTGTGCCACGGCCGAATCGGCCGCCCGCACCACGGAGGAAGTCGCGGCGGCTGCCGGTGTCGCCGCCACCCGCGAGGCGCTGCTCGCCGCACCCCCGCAGCTGCTCGTGGCCGCGTCCGACGCGGTGGTGGAGGAGTGTCGCCAAAACCCCGCGGCCGGCCGCCGTCACCACGACCCGGCGATCTTCGGACCGGTCGTCGACGGCATCCTGCTGCACGCCGATCCGCTGACCGCCGCGTACGCGGGCCGCCTCGCGGCGGAGGGCGTCGAGATCCTCGTCTGCCGCACCACCGAGGAGTACGCCCTCTTCGAAGCGGTCGGCAGCAGCGCCGACATCGGCACGGAAGCCCTGCTCGGTACCTTCGCGCGCGACTTCGGGCTCCCTGCCGCACTGGTCCGGGGGTACCGGGACCGGGCGGCGGGTGCCTCCGTCCGTGAGACGTATTCGGCGATCCAGGGAGATCTGTTCTTCGCCGAGTACAGCGACCGGCTCGCCGAGGCCCACGCGCGGGCGGGCGGTACGGCCTTCCTGGCGCACTTCGACCGCAGGTCCGGCGGTTCTCCGGCCCGCCCCGTGCGGGCGTGGCACTGCGCCGATGTCCCGTTCGTCTTCGGTGCGCTCGACGACGAGAGCGTCCACTTCCTCATCGGCGGGCCGCCGGGCGACGCCGACCACGAACTCGCGGAGCGCATGATGCGGTCGTGGGCGGCCTTCGCCGCGTGCGGGGACCCCGGGTGGGCACGGCTCGGGGCGTCCGCCGAGGGCGGCGTGCACCGAGGCGCGCCCCAGGGCGTGCATCACTGGCGTACCCGTGAGGAGGCCGAGGGTGGCCGGGGGCCCGCTCCCGAACGGGAGGCGTCCGGGACGGCGTTGCGTGCGCTCTGGCACGAGGCGGGGCTGCCGCTGCTGACCCCCTGACCGGCTCGTCGGTGGGACTCCCGAGCACGTCGCCCGGTGCGTTGTCGGTGCAGGGTGGGAGACTCGCGGGATGAGTCGATCAGACCCGAAAGACGATCTTCAGCTGTCCCTCCAGGCCGCACGCGACACCCTTCTGCGGAAACTGGACGGGCTCTCGGAATACGACGCGCGCCGCCCTCTGACGCGGACCGGCACCAATCTGCTGGGCCTGGTCAAGCACCTCTCGGGGATCGAGTGGGGGTATTTCGGCGAGACCTTCGGCAGGCCCAGCGAGGAGCCTTTCCCGTGGATCGACGACGACGCCGAGGACAACGCCGACATGTGGGCGTCCGAGGACGAGAGCCGCGAGGAGGTCGTCGCCCGCTACCGCCGTGCGTGGCAGCACTCGGACGTCACCATCGCCGCGCTGCCGCTCGACGCGCTCGGTGCCGTGCCGTGGTGGTCCGAGGAGAAGCGTGAGGTGACGCTCCACAAGATCCTCGTCCACGTGACCGCCGAGACGCACCGGCACGCCGGCCATGCGGACATCGTCCGTGAACTCGTGGACGGCGAGGTCGGCTACAGGTCCCAGGGGGGCAACCTCCCCGAGGCCGACTCCACTTGGTGGACGGCATACGTGGACCGGCTGGAGCGGGCCGCGCGGGCGTTCCGCTCCGACGAGGGCTGAGCCGGCAGCGGTCACGCGCACGTGTCCTGCCTCCCGTGTATTCGCGGGAGGCAGGGGGTGCGAGTACGCCGCCGTCGTTCAGCAACTTCGTACGTACGTGGGCCAACTGACGGGTCGTCCTATCCTGAATTTGGCATGGACCTGACCATTCTGTTGCGTTAGGGTCGTCGCGTGCACGCTCTGAGAGCGCTCTCAGCCTGATACTCCGGGACCGCTCTCGGGCACCTCCTGTTCCACCCCCACACATCGGAACACCAGAAGGGGCACTCCCTTGAGACACCTGACAACCCTGCGCGCCGGCCTTTCCGCGCTCCTCGTCGTCGGCGCATGGGCGGCCATCGGCCCGTCCCCGGCATCGGCGGCCGACACCGCTCCCCCCACGAATGCCGCCGCCTCGCAGCCCGCTTCGGCGGGACTGCTCGCGGCCATGACCAAGGACCTCGGCCTGACACCCGCGCAGGCCAAGGCCAGGATCGCCGCGGAGAAGACCGCCACCGCCCAGGAGCCGGCCGCGCGCAGCGCCGCCGGAGCCTCGTACGGAGGGTCCTGGTTCGATGCCGGGACCGGCAAGCTCACCGTAGGGGTCACCGACGCGAAGGCCGCCGCCGCCGTGCGGGCGGCCGGGGCGGACGTGAGGCTCGTCGCCCACACCCAACGCGCCCTCGACCGGGCCAAGTCGAGCATCGACGCGCTCGACGCACCCGACGGCGTGACGAGCTGGCACGTCGACGCGCAGGCCGGGTCCGTCGTCGTGGACGTCGCGGCCGCTTCCGCCGAGGACGACGAGGTCCGTTCGTTCCTGGCGCGGGCGCGTGACGCAGGACCGGTGACGGTACGTCAAGTAGACGACGCACCACAGACCTTGTCGGCCGGAACGGTGGGCGGTGATCCGTACTACACGGGCAACGTCCGCTGCTCCATAGGCTTCTCGGTGTACGGCGGGTTCGTCACCGCCGGGCACTGCTCCCAGGCCGGCGCGGCGGTCCGCGGCTGGGACGGATCGGCCATCGGTAACTTCCAGGGCTCGACCTTCCCCGGCGACGACTACGCCTGGGTGAACGTTGCCAACGGCTGGTGGACGGTTCCGGTCGTCCTGGGCTGGGGAACCGTCTCCGACCAACTGGTACGCGGCTCCGCCGAAGCGCCGATCGGCGCCTCCATCTGCCGCTCCGGCTCGACCACCCACTGGCACTGCGGCACCGTCCTCGCCAAGAACGAGACGGTCAACTACAGCCAGGGCGCGGTCTACCAGATGACGAAGACCAACGTCTGCGCCGAAGGGGGCGACTCCGGCGGCTCGTTCATCAGCGGCGACCAGGCCCAGGGCGTCACCTCCGGCGGCTGGGGCAACTGCTCGACGGGCGGCGAGACCTGGTACCAGCCCATCAACGAGATCCTCAACCGCTACGGTCTGACGCTCCACACGGCCTGACGGTGTCCGGGCCGGCCGGACGCTCCACCCGGCCGGCCGGCCCGGTGACAGCCATGATCGTCCACTTTCGGCGGTCGCGATGCCGGGAGTCACGAGCTCCGGTGAGGTGACGCGGCGGTACCGCCGGGAGTGTGGGGTACCGCCGCAGGTGGGGCTCGCGCGGCGGTACCCCGTCTCTCATCGTGGAGGCCACGCCGAGCTCCACCCACGCCCGGCTCCGTGGGTCGGCGAGGCACCGAGCCTGCCCACGCGCGGGAAGGCGACGGACTACGTCATCAACTCGATGTGAGGATGCTCCGGCGCCGCCGGACAGGTGTAGAGCTGCTGCCTGTAACCGCTGCCGATCTGAACCGCGGTGGGCCCGTGGGCGCCGAAGCGAGCCCACCCGGGCAACGGTTTGTCAGTGCGGTCCTCGTACGGGGACCAGCTGCGCCCTTCGTCGTCCCCCTCTTCGAACGTGGCGATGGTCAGCAGGATCTCCATCCCGGTGTCGCATTCCGGGCATGGCACGGGCGTGGGGTCGGTGGAGTCCCAGGCGGGCCAGCCGCCGACTTTCCAGCCAGGTGCGCTGGACAGTACGCAGTCGTAGTACGTCTGCGGATCCATGCCCTCCTCGTCCGCCTGCGGCACGTTCCACCGCCTGAGCCGCTCCCGCAGTTCCGGACTCAGTTCCAGGTGGTCGGGGTATTCGGTGATCTGTTCCGGTCGGAGCAGACACGGCTCGGGCAGGTAGCCGTCGAACTGCGTCGCGGGCGGTTCGGGGGGTGAGCCCAGGACGTCGGTGACGGTGGCTGCCGACCGCCAGAACAACGCGGTCCTGGGCATGATCGGATGGTCGAAGGGGCACCACAGAATCTGCAGCAGGTCCATCCCTTCGGGGGTGCGCAGATCGGGCACGTCCCGCGCGTGGAGTTGCGCCACGGGCAGCATCGCCACGGATCCCTCGTACGACTGGACGGACGGCCGCACCGGATGCGTGCGAGGGGGCCGGATGCGTGCGAGGGTCTCGCGTTCCCGCGCGGTCAGATCCCTTCCGTGCGAGGCGGCACGGATCCGTCGTTCCAGCCGCACGTCCGCCGGGGACGGAGCCGCGTTCATTCCGTCCACCGTGTGGGGTCCTTCGCAGTGGGGCCACGGCTCGTCGGCGGGCCACAGCAGTGGTCCGCCGATCGAGCTGTCGAACCAGGTGGGCGCCCCGGGCCGGGGGTGCAGCCGGGTCGCCGTGCGTGCCAGCGAGGCCAGTTGAGGAAACACCGCGACGACATCGAGCGGTCGCGGCGGGGTGACGGGAGTGGCTTTCATGGCCAGGATTCTGTCAATCCCCTCCGACAACGACTCCCGCAGCCGCCCCGGTAACTGCCCCCGCACCGCTGCCTGGTCCCGCACTTCCCGGAGACTCCCGCACGCAATTGATGCCCGGTTCCGCACGGGCCGCACAAGGCCCCGGACGCGACGGAAAGCCGTCGCGACCGGGGCCCGCTCCCGGAGGAGTGGCGTCAGGCGGAGTCCGCCACTCGCCCGGAGGACAGTTCGCGGATCAGCTCCGCGTAACGCCGTCCGCTGGTCTTCACTGTACGGCGCTGGGTGTCGTAGTCGACGTGAACCAGCCCGAACCGCTTGTCGTATCCGTAGGCCCACTCGAAGTTGTCGAGCAGCGACCACGCGAAGTACCCGGCGAGCGGAGCCCCCTTGGCGACCGCCCGGCCGCAGGCGGCCAGGTGCTCCTCCAAGTACCGCGTGCGCTCGGGGTCGTGGACCGAGCCGTCGGCCGCGACCGTGTCCTGGTAGGACGAGCCGTTCTCGGTGACGTAGATCTTCTGCGCGCCGTACTCCTCGGTCAGGCGCAGCAGGAGCTGCTCCAGGCCCTCGGCGTGGACCTCCCAGTCCATGTACGTGACCGGCGCGCCGGGTACCGGGACCTGGCGGGCGTGCGGGATGGGGCCCGACTCGTCGGCGGTGACGACCTGGCGGAAGTAGTAGTTCAGGCCGATCCAGTCGAGCGGCGCGGCGATGGTCTCCAAGTCGCCCGGCTGTACGGGGAGTTCGACTCCGTACTCGTCGAGCATGTCCTGCGGGTAGCCGCGGCCGTGGATCGGGTCGAGCCACCAGCGGTTGGTGTGCCCGTCCGCGCGGACGGCCGCCGCGATGTCGGCGGGGCTGTCGCTCGCCGGCTCGATCGGGCTGAGGTTGTTGACGATGCCGACCCGGGCGCCCGGTGAGGCGGCCCGGATCGCCTGCACGGCGAGGCCGTGACCGAGGTGGAGGTGGTACGAGGCGCGGACGGCGGCCGTGATGTCGGTCAGACCCGGCGCCATCGTGCCTTCCAGGTGGCCGATCCACGCCGAGCAGAGCGGTTCGTTGAGGGTCGCCCAGTCCTTGACGCGGTCGCCGAGACGCTCGACGACGGCGGTGGTGTACGCCGCGAAGTGCTCGGCGGTCTCGCGGACCGTCCAGCCACCCCGGTCCTGCAACGCCTGCGGGAGGTCCCAGTGGTAGAGCGTGGCGAAGGGGGTGATCCCGTTGCCCAGCAGTCCGTCCACCAGCCGGTCGTAGAAGTCCAGGCCCTTCTTGTTGACCGGGCCGTCACCGCCGGGGACGATGCGCGGCCAGGCCAGCGAGAAGCGGTACGCGCCCGCGCCGACCTCCTTGATCAGGCCGATGTCCTCGGGCACCCGGTGGTAGTGGTCGCAGGCCACGTCGCCGGTGTCGCCCCCCGCCACCTTCCCGGGAGTGTGGGAGAAGGTGTCCCAGATGGAGGGGGAACGGCCGTCCTCCGCGACGGCTCCCTCGATCTGGTACGCGGCGGTGGCCACGCCCCAGGTGAAGTCGGCCGGGAGGGCGTTGAGGTCGTTCACGGACTGCCTTTCTGAGATGGTCACTTGACAGCGCCCGCCGTGAGGCCGGCGACGAGGTAACGCTGGAGCAGGAGGAACCCGGCGACGACCGGGACGCTGACGACGAGCGAGGCCGCCATCACCTGGTTCCAGTAGACGTCGTTCTGGGTGGCGTAGCCCTGGAGCCCCACGGCGAGGGTCCTGGTCGTGTCGTTCGTCATCACCGAGGCGAAGAGCACCTCGCCCCACGCCGTCATGAACGCGTACACGGCGACGGCGACGATACCCGGCACGGCCGCCGGCACGACGACCCGGAACAGGGCGCCGAGCGGGCCGCAGCCGTCCACCTTGGCGGCCTCGTCCAGATCCTTCGGGATGGAGTCGAAGTATCCGATCAGCATCCAGATGGAGAAGGGGAGCGAGAACGTCAGGTAGGTGAGGATCAGGCCGCCGCGCGAGCCGTACAGGGCGATCCCGGTGCTGTTGCCGATGTTCACGTAGATGAGGAACAGCGGCAGCAGGAAGAGGATGCCGGGGAACATCTGCGTGGAGAGCACCGTGACGGTGAAGACCCGCTTGCCCCGGAAGGCGTAGCGGCTCACCGCGTACGCCGAGAACACGGCGATGATCACCGAGGCGACCGTGGCCGCGCCCGCCACGATCAGCGAGTTCACGAAGTACTTGGCGAGCGGGACGGTCTTCCAGATGTCGAAGTACGGCCGGACCGTGAGGCCCGACGGTATCCACTGGAACTTGCCCGACACGTCCTGGAGCGGCTTGAGCGAGCTGCTGACCATGACGTACACGGGCAGCAGGACGAAGCCGGCGAGCAGGGTCAGGATGATCCGCCGGGTCCACACGAAGGACGCCGGGGCCGCCATCGGTGAACGGCGCTTGTGCGTGGTGGCGCTAGACACCCGAACCCTTCCTTCCGCGAGAGGTCAGCAGCAGGTAGACGGCCGTCACCAGCAGCAGGAAGAGCAGGAGCAGGACGGACATCGCCGAACCGGTGCCGAAGTTCCAGGTCACGAACGACGACTGGTAGATGTGCAGCGAGATGAGGTCCGCGTTCTCGGGCGCCGCACGCCCGAAGAGCACGAACGGCGTGTTGAAGTCGTTGAACGTCCACAGGAACAGGACCAGCACGAGGACCTGGTTGACCGGCCGCAGCGACGGCAGGGTGATCTTGCGGATCTGCTGCCAGATGCCGGCGCCGTCGATGGACGCGGCCTCGTACAGCTCGTTCGGGATGTTCTGGAGTCCGGCCATCAGGATGAGCAGGGCGAACGGCCAGCCCTTCCAGACCGAGACGATCAGCAGCGCGTAGAAGCTGTTGTCGCCGATCAGCCAGAAGGACGGCTGGTCGGTGATGCCGAGCTGGTCGTGCAGGACGTGGTTCACCAGGCCGTTGTCCCGCTGGAACATGAACGCCCAGGTGATGACGGCCGCGTAGACCGGCAGCGCGTACGGGACGAGGAAGATCGCCCGCAGTACGCCGCGGCCCCGGAAGTTCTCCTGGAGCATGATGGCGGCGGCCACGCCGAACAGCCAGGACAGGCCGACGGCGAAGAAGGTGAAGAGGCAGGTGACGAAGAAGGAGTGGAGCAGCGCCTTGCCGATGGGGGCGTCGAAGTCGACGGCGACCGAGTAGTTGTCCAGGCCGGTCCAGGGCGCGTTGCCCCAGTTGCTGATGAAGAACTGGGTGAGCTGGCGGAAGCTCATCACGATCCCGACGACCATCGGGATCAGGTGGACGAGCAGTTCGAGCAGGATCGCCGGGAGGAGCAGGAGATAGGGCAGTCCGCCGTTGCGGATCCGGTCGGGGATGCGCGGCAGTCTCCTGCGCGCACCCCCGGTGCCCCGGCCCCCACCGCTGTCCGACTTACCGACCCGCGGGTCGGCGGTCACGGTGGAAGTCATGATCGGTGCCTCACTGCCCCATGGTCTGCTGGGCCTTTTCGAGGGCCGCCTTGACGGTCTCGGTGGTCACCGGCTTGCCCGCGGCCGCGTCGGCCCACAGGTCCTTGACGGCGGTGCCCACGGCGGTCTCGAACTGGGACTCGTTCGGCACCTGGGGGAGCGGCGCCGCGCTCTTGCTCAGGGTATCGCGCAGGACCGAGAGGTCCGCGGCGCCGAACGCGGCGTCTGCCTGGGCGGCCTTGACCGGCGGGATCGACCCGTAGGTCTTGTTGAGGAGCTTCTGCTCGTCGTCGCTGGTCATGAACTTCACGAACTGCTTGGCGCCGTCGAGGTTCTTGGAGTTCTTGAACACCGCCATGTTGATGCCGGCGACCATGGAGTTGGTCTGCGCGTCCTGGCCCGGGGTCCCGGAGGGGACGGGCACGGGGGCGACTCCCCAGTCCTCCGGCGTCATGCCCTGGGCGGCGAACGTGGAGGCGGCGGCCTGCCACAGCACCATGCCCGTACGGCCCTTGGCGAAGTCGGTGAGCGACTGGTTCTGGGCGTACTCCGCGTTGCCCGGAGCGATGATCTTGTCCTTGGCCATGAAGTCGATGTACTGCTTCACGGCGGCGACGGCACCGTCCGAGGTGAAGGTCGCCTTGCCGGAGGAGTCGAAGAAGTCGGCGCCGTGCTGCTTGCCGAGGACGAACACCTGGTGGATGTTGTTGGAGAGGTTGCCGCCCTCGGCGCCCAGACCCCACTTGCCGTCCTTGGACAGCTTCTTGCCGTCCGCGACCAGCTCGTCCCAGGTGGCGGGCGGCTGCGCGATGCCGGCGTCCGCGAACATCTTCTTGTTGTAGTAGAGCGCGTACGACAGCGAGTACAGCGGCACGGCGGCGGGGTCCTGACCCTCCGCACCGGCCGAGGCGACCGCCGAGTCGACGAACCGGTCCCGGCCGCCGATCGCGTCGAAGTTCTTCGCGTCCCACGGCAGCAGCGCGCCGGAGGCCTGGAGCGAGGCGGACCAGGTGTTGCCGATGTTCAGCACGTCCGGGCCCTGGCCCGAGGTGGTGGCGGCGAGGATGCGGTTGAGGAGGTCCGCCCAGGGCACGACCTCCAGCTTCACCTTGATGCCGGTCTGCTCCTCGAACTTCTTCAGTTCGGGGGTGAGGATCTTCTTGTCCGCCTCGATGCTCGGGCCCTGGTTGGAAGCCCAGTAGGTGAGCGTCTTCGGCGAGGAGTTGCTGCCGCCGCCCGAGTCGGACCCGCCGCCGCAGCCGGTGACTCCGGCGGCGATGGAGATCGCGAGGGTGACGGCTGCGGCGGCTCTGATGTTGCGCATACGGGATGGCCCCTTTCCGGGGATGGCTGCGTTCGGGAACCGAACGGCCTCCATGACTTAATTTATGCCGTGATCTAAGAGCTGAAGGAAGGTCGCGTCAAGGGGTTGGACCGGGGTATGTTGCCGGAAGGAAGGGAGCAACATGGCCGAGCGCAACAGACGGACCGTGCGTGACCTGCGACGGGGCAACCGGGCAAGGGTATTGCAACGGTTGTATTTCGACGGCCCGCTGAGCCGCCAGGAGCTCGCACCGGCGACCGGGCTGAGTTCAGGTTCCATCAGCAACGTCGTCGCCGAACTCGTAGCCGAGGGCATCCTCGAAGAGGCGGGGATCGTCGACTCGGACGGCGGCCGGCCGCGCACCCTCCTGCGGGTGGCGCCGGGCGGCGGCCTGCTCATCGGCATCGACATCGGTGAAACCCGGGTGCGCGTCGAGCTGTTCGACCTCGCTCTCACCGAACTCGCCCGCACCGAACGCCCGTTGGCACAGCACGGGTACGACGTCGAACGCATCGTGGGCCATGTGCGGACCGCCGTCGACGACGTCCTCGCCGACGCGGGCGCCGACGCGCACCGGCTGCTCGGCATCGGCATCGGCGTCCCCGGCATCATCGAGCGCCATCACCCCTCGGGGAGCGACGGCCCCGACGGTGCCGGGGCCGTCGTGCACGGACAGACGATCGGCTGGCGCGCGGTCCCCTTCGAGCGGCTGCTGCGCGCCGCCGTCGACATCCCCGACGAGGTTCCGTTCTTCATCGACAACGGCGCCAAGACGCTCGGGCAGGCCGAGATGTGGTTCGGCGGCGGCCGTGGCGCGGACGCCGCCGCCATCGCCCTCATCGGCTCCGGCGTCGGTGCCTGTGTGAACCGGGGCGGTGTCCTGGACGAGAACCGCACCAGCGTCGCCCTCGAATGGGGCCACACCACCGTCCAGTTGAGGGGGCGCCGGTGCCGTTGCGGCTCCATCGGCTGCCTGGAGGCGTACGCCGGCGGCGAGGCGATGCGCGAACGCTGGTACGAGGCCGGCGGCCCGCTCCCCGTGGACACCGACGACGAAGCGGCGCTCGCCGCCCTCCTCTCCGCCGCCTACCCGCCCCCCGGCGGCCCGGACCCCGACCCCGTCGCGGTGGCCCTGCTCGACGAGACCGCCGAATGCCTCGGTGCCGCGCTCGCGGACCTCGTCAACCTCTTCCTGCCCCAGCGCATCCTGCTCGGTGGGTGGGCCGGACTCCTGATCGGCCCCCATCTGCTCCCCGCGATCCGCCGGTACGCCGACGCGTATTCGCTCCGCCACGCGGCGGCCCGCGTCACCATCGAGATGGGCCGCCTCGGCCCGGACGCGGTCACCGTCGGCGCGGCCACCCTGCCGCTCTCCGACTTCCTCGCCCGCGGCGGCAGCCGCCCCGCCCCGTCACCCGCCCCCGACGCTCCGGCCGGGCCCGCCCGTAACCCGGCGGACGCGGTACGCGCCAGGGCGGTGGTCGCCGAAGGCGTCTGACGCGCGACGCGGTCGGGGAGCCGCGGTCGGGGCGAACCCGCGCGACTCGTCGCGACCTGCTGCCCCTGCCCGTGCCCCGCCCCCCACTGCGGCCACCGGATCGGGACGTGGGGCGGGAGGGCGGGAAGAAGCTGCCGTCGTGACCACGGGCACGGACCGTGGGCGGGGGCGACCGCCGGCCAGGGGCGGGTTAGGGTCTGCCGCATGACTGACTCACCCGTGGCCGCTCCCGCCCATGCCCTGCGCCCCGCGACCCGTGCCGACCTGCCCGCCGTACTCGCCCTGCTCGCCGACGAGGACAGCGTGGTGGACCCCGCGACGGTCGTGGTGACGCAGGCGTACGACCGGGCCTTTGAAGCGATCGACACGGACTCGCGCAACGAGATCCTGGTCCTGGTGGAGGACGGCGGCACGGTGGTGGGGTGCCTCCAGGCCACCTACGTCCCCGGCCTCGGCAAGGGCGGAGTCGAACGGGCGCTGATCGAGGCGGTACGCATTCGCGCCGACCGACGCGGGGGCGGACTCGGCCGCACCCTGATGGAGGAGACGGTCGCCCGGGCACGCGCGCGTGGCTGCGCGCTGGTCCAACTGACCAGCAGCAAACAGCGCGACAACGCGCACCGCTTCTACACCGCACTGGGATTCGCGCGCAGCCACGAGGGGTTCAAGCTCGCGCTGCTGTGAACCTTCCCGGAAGGCCGAGCATTTTCCGGAGTGATCGCCGGAGCCGACGCCGTCCGACGGTGAGCCCGGTTCCGGAGGCATTGGTGCGCGTGACATGACAGCGGCCTTCAGCCACAGCGCGCGACAAGTCCGTAGGCCGACGAAGACCGACCCGGCACCCCGCCCGGCCGTGACCGGCACCGACATCGGCGAGTGCCTCGGGCCCGCACGCGGACCGCGTCTGACCTGCGGTTTCTCACGGGCACCGCAACGGGGTCCCGTGTGGCCAGCCCTGAAGGCGCGTCAGGGCCACAGCGTTCCCGCGTTCCTCGGGGTGGAGGACTTGCGCCCGGGCGCGGGACTCGGCGGACGACCGTCGGTCAGCGATACGGGACGCCGCACGGATTGGACGAGCCCTTGAGATGCCGGAGCGTCCACGCCCGCAGGCGTCGCGGCCCTCAACTCCCTCACCACGGCGCGCACGATGGCGGACGAGGCGGATTCCGGGGTCGCGACGAAACCGATCGTGCGGGACGGCCGACCGGTTCCGAGGGCGGAGACCGCGACCGACTCCGGCGCTCCGGTCAGGGACAGCGCGGGCATGATCGCCATGCCGTGACCTCCGGCCACCAGAGCGAGGACCGCCCCGTCGTCCTCGGCCTCGATGGTCGCTTCCGGGATCCAGTCCTGCGCCGCCCACCAGTCGCGGGTCTGCGAGCCGCAGTTCTCGGCCCAGTCCACCAACGGAAGCGAACCCGGGGCGACATGGCCCGCCGGGCGAACCAGGGCGTACGGTTCCTCGAAGAGTCGGCTCGCGACCAGACCCGTCGGGAGCGGTGCCGAGCCGTCCAGGGTGGTGACGGCCATGTCGGCGCCCCCGTCCGCCACCTGGCCGGCCGCGCCGCGCCCCACCTCGCGGACGATACGCACCCGTGGATCGATCCCAGGATGCTGGGCGCGCAACCGCTCCAGGACGGGAGGCAGCAGATGGAGCGCCGCGCTGCGGAAGGCGGCGATCCGCAGCGGCCCCTCCAGCGCGCCGGACCCCGCCGCGCCGCGCGTCTCGGCGGTCATGACGTCCAACAGCCGAAGGATGCGGCGGGCGTATGCCACGGCCGTCTTCCCGGCGGGGGTGGGACGGGCTCCGGTGCGGCCACGTTCGAAGAGAACCGCGCCGATCTTGCGCTCGCTGCCGCGGACCGAGTGGGAGACCGCCGACTGGGTCAGACCCAATTTCCCGGCCGCGGCCGAGAAGCCTCCGGTCTCCGCGACGGCCACCATGACGCGCAGTTCGTGCGGGGCCAGATCAAGTGGGGGCGTGCGGGCCACTGGCGGCTCACCTCGTTCTATGAGAACGGCTCATGGAAAGGTGTCACGTATGAGCCCAACAGGCTGCCGGCCGGGCGCCCCCGCATCCTACGGTCCGGTCATGAACGAGATCGCGCTCACCGTGCACCAGACCGCCCGTCCTGACGGCTTCCCCGCCACCGGGGACTTCTCCTTCGTCGAGTCCCCGCTCCCCGAACCGCCGCTCGGTGGCGCGCTGGTGGAGAACCTCTACTGGTCCGTCGACCCGTACCACCGCGAGATGATGGACGACGTACCCGGCGGCTTCACGCTCGGCGCACCGCTGGAGGGACGCGCCATCGGACGGGTCGTCGCCTCCCGGACTCCCCGGCTGACCGAGGGGGAGATCGTGTTTCACCGGTTGGGCTGGCGTACGCACTCCGTGGTCACGCCCGAAGAGATCCGGCGGCTGCCCCGTTTCGAAGGGGTGCCCCTGTCCACGTACCTGAGCGTCCTCGGAGGCACCGGCCTGACCGCCTACGTGGGTCTGACCCGTATCGCCCGGCTCCAGGAGGGCGACGACCTGTTCGTGTCGGCCGCAGGGGGAGGCGTCGGTACGGCGACCGGTCGGTTCGCCCGACTGATGGGCGCCGGGCGGCTGGTGGGGAGCGCAGGGTCTGCGGCGAAGGCCGCCCACCTCGTGCGGGAAGTCGGCTACGACGCCGTCTTCGACTACCACGAGGGGCCGGCCGCCGAGTTGCTGGAGAAGGCAGCGCCGAGCGGTATCGACGTGTTCGTCGACAACGTCGGCGGCGACCAGTTGGCGGCGGCGGTGGGTGCGTTGCGCGAGCGCGGCCGTATCGTCCGTATCGGCACCCTCAGCCAGTACAACACCTCCCGGACGCCCCCGCCGGACTTCGACTACGCGGACATCGTGGAGAAGAGCATCCGCATGGAAGGCTTCCTGGTCAGGAACTACCTCGACCTGCAAGAGGAGTTGTACGAGTTCGCGGTTCCGCATCTGCAGAGCGGCCGGCTCGTGCCGGACGAGACGGTGGTCGACGGGTTCGAACATGTCGTGGACGCGTTCCTGGGCATGTTGCGCGGCCACAACACCGGCAAGATCATCGTCCGGGGCCACCAGGCCGAGCCGCAGGCGCACCGACCCCAGGAATGACGCCATCGGATGTGGGGAACCACCGCGTCGTCGCCGGAACCGCGGCCCGAGCCTCCGGACGGACCCCGGCGATCCGGCTCGCGGACCCCGGCGCTGACGTATTCACCTCACGAGGGGGCACTCCATGGCACGGGTCGCGGTGATCGGGGCAGGCATCAGCGGACTGGGGGCGGCCCTCATGCTCGGCCGCCGGGGTCACTCGGTCACGCTGTTCGAGCGGGACGCCCGGCAGGCCGGAGACGACCTGGACCAGGACTTCTTCCAGTGGAAGCGGCCCCGGGTCCCGCAGGCGGACCAGCCCCACGCGCTCCTCGCGCCCGTGCGGACGGTGCTGCGCGCCGAGACCCCCGACGTCTACGCGGACCTGCTGGCGCGCGGGGCCGCCGAGTACCACGAGTTCGACTGGTTCGACGAGCATCCCCCGTACCGTCCCGGTGACGAGGAGCTGGTCACCCTGCGTACCCGCCGCATCGTGCTGGAGGCGGCCCTGGTCGCGGCCGTGCGGCGGGAGCCCACCGTCCAGTCGCGGCCGGGCTGCCGGGTGGACGGCCTCAACGTCGAGACGGGCCGCCCCGGCCGGGTCACCGGAGTGCGGGTGGGGGAGGAGGTGCACCGGGCCGACCTCGTCGTCGACGCCTCCGGCCGCCGCTCGCCGGTGCCCGGCTGGCTGGCCGCGGCCGGCTGCCGCCCGCCCATGGCCGAAAGCCACC
>NZ_JBSFVR010000091.1:0-23963 GCF_053592415.1 Streptomyces sp. NPDC002690
CGGCGGGGCGCGGGTCGTCGTACTGGAACGGCGCACCGGACCCCTCACCGAGTCGCGGGCCACGACGCTGCACGCCCGCACCATGGACCGCGCCGGGGCGTGGTTCGGTGGAGGCCGGCGGCGGGTCAGGACCGCCGTCCGCACCGGATGGGGAGCCGGTCAGGAACTCCCCCGTTCAGGGCCGCGGTGGCGGTACTTCCGGGCCGCCGCCGCGGGGATCAGCCCGCGAGGCGCGGGAGTTCGCGGGTGCGGCCGAGCGAGCCCAGCCACTTCGCGGAGTCGCGGGCGGTGCGCTCGAACGTCTCCAGGTTCACGGCGATCAGGCCGAAGGTCGGCTTGAACGAGCCCCACTCGTAGTTGTCGAGCGCGCTCCACGCCAGGTAGCCCTGGATGTTGAGGCCGTCCTCCAGGCCGGCGGCGACCTCGTTCAGCGCACCGGCGTAGTAGTCGGAGCGGCGGGCGTCGTCGTCGGTGGCGATGCCGTTCTCGGTCACGATCAGCGCGACCTCGGGGCCGACCAGTTCGGCGGTGTGGCGCAGGGCGTGGCCGACCGCGCTGGGGTAGTACTCCCACTGCGTGAGGGTGCGCTCGACGTCTGCGGGCGCCGGGATCGGGCCGTCGGCGCCGATCTTCGTACGGGTGTAGGACTGCACGCCGATCCAGTCGTCGCCGCGCGAGGCCTCGATGAAGACGTCCTCGCGGGGCTGGCGGTAGGCGGCGGTGACCGCCTCGGCGCCGGGCTCGGCCTGGTAGACCTGGTTGGCGACGGACCAGCCGACCTTGATCGACGGGTCGATCGCGCGGACCTCCTGCACGGCCGCGTGGTGCGCGGCGATGACGGCGACGGTGGTGTCCTCGTCGGGGAAGGGCAGACCGGCCGGCGGGAAGCCGATCTCGCCGCGCTTGGCGAGGCCCGCCATCACGGCGATCATGTTCGGCTCGTTGATGGTGCAGACGTGGCTGACGTCCGAGGCGATGACCGGGGCGCAGGCCGAGACGTACCGGGCGAACAGCTCGACGGCGCCCTCGGCGGTCCAGCCGCCGCGCGCCTCGAACCACTGCGGGACGGTGAAGTGGTGCAGGGTGACCATCGGGCGCAGGCCGCGGGCCACGGCGCCTTCCACCATGCGGCGGTAGTGAGCCAGCTCGGCGCGGGAGAAGTGGCCCTCGGCCGGCTCGATGCGCGCCCACTCGATCGAGAACCGGTAGTCGGTGAAGCCGAGGGAGGCCAGCAGGTCCATGTCCTCGTCCCAGCGGTGGTAGCTGTCACACGCGTCGAGGCTCGGCTCCTGGATGTTGGTGCCGGTGGAGTGCTCCTTGACCCACCAGTCGCTGTTGGTGTTGTTGCCCTCGATCTGGTGGGCGGCGGTGGAGGCGCCCCACAGGAAGCCTTCGGGGAACTGGACCGGGGTGTGCGTCATCGCGGAGTGTCTTTCTGGTGCGTGAGGGGGCGGGCTCGCGGCTCTCCGTGCGCGGCCCGTGCGGGGTGGTGCGGGTGGTGAGGGTGGTGCGTGGTGGTGCGGGGTCAGGGGGTCCGCGCCGGGCGGGGCGCGGACCGGGACGACCGGACGTGCGGGCGGTCGGGCCCTACTTCATGCCGGCAGTGGCGATGCCCTGGGTGAAGTGGCGCTGCAGGGCGATGAAGAGGATCAGTACCGGCAGGACGACGAGGAAGGCACCGGCCATCAGCACGCCGTTCGATCCGCCGGCCTTGTTCGGGTCGGTGGCGAAGGTCGCGAGCGCGACCGGCAGCGTGTACTTGTCCGGGTCGTTGGTCGCGATCAGCGGCCAGACGAAGTTGTTCCAGGAGCCGAGGAAGGTGAAGATCGAGAGCGTCGCGAGAGCGGGCTTCACCAGCGGCATGACGATCCGCCAGAAGATGTACCACTCGCCGGCGCCGTCCATCCGGGCCGCTTCCAGCAGCTCGTCCGGGATCGACTGCATGAACTGCCGCATCAGGAAGACCCCGAAGGCGCCCGCCGCGAACGGCAGCACCAGACCGGCGTACGAGTCGATCAGACCGAGCTTGCTCATCAGGACGAAGAGCGGCAGCAGCATCAGGTTGCCGGGCACCATCAGCGCGCCCAGCACCAGACCGAAGATCTTGTTCTGGCCGGCGAACTTCAGCTTGGCCAGCGCGTAGCCGAGCATCGAGCAGAACACCAGATTGCAGACGGTGACCAGCACCGCCACGATCACGGAGTTCATGAAGTAGAGCGGCAGGTCCAGCTTGTCGAGCAGTTCGCGGAAGTTGTCCAGTGTCCAGGTGGACGGGACCCAGACCGGCGGGCTGGCCGAGAGGTCGGCGGGGGTCTTGAAGGCAGAGACCGCCATCCACAGGAACGGCGCCGACATGACCAGCAGGGCGACCGAGAGCAGTACGTACACGAGGACGCGGCCGGGCCGGACGCCGGTGCGCGGACCCGTCGCCTTCGACGCGGAGTTCCAGGGCGAGGGCTGTTCCTCCGACGGCGCCGTCCGCAGCGTGCCGGGTGCGTTGGTGGCGCTCATTTGGTGTTGTCCTTCAGCAGTCGGAGCTGGAGCACCGTGATGGCCATGATCACCACGAACAGGACGTACGCCATGGCGCTGGCGTAACCCATGTGGAAGAAGTTGAAGCCTTCGCGGTACATGTTCAGCGAGACGGTGAGGGTGGAGTCGGAGGGCCCGCCCTGGGTCATCACGAACGGTTCCTCGAAGACGTTGAGGTAGCCGATGGTGGTGATGATCGTGGCGTAGAGCATCGTCGGCCGCAGCAGCGGGACGGTGATGCCCTTGAACTCGCCCCAGACTCCGGCGCCGTCGAGCCGTGCGGCCTCCCGGACCTCGGTCGGGATGGCCTGGAGTCCGGCGATGAAGAGCACCATGACCGTGCCGACGTTCCGCCAGACCGCCATGGCGATCATCGACGGCATGGCGAGCGCCTCGGACCCGAGGAAGTCCGGCCCGGTCAGGCCGACTTCGGAGAAGAGGCCCGCGATCAGGCCGTCGCTCGGGTCGAGCACGAACCGCCACACCACGGCGACCGCGACGATGGTGGTGACCACGGGGACGTAGAAGCCCACCCGGAAGAACGTCCGCGCGCGGTCGATGCCGTTGTTCAGCAGTACGGCGACGACCAGGCCGATCCCGATGGTCAGCGGCACGCCGACGACCACGAAGTACCCGGTGTTGAGCAGCGACCGCAGGAACTTGTCGTCACCGAAGAGGTCGACGTAGTTCTCGAAGCCGATGAAGTTCGCGTCCCAAGGGTGCGTCACGTTGCGCAGCCCGAAGTCCGTGAAGCTCATCACCAGGGTGGCGAGGATCGGGAAGGCCATGAAGACGAGGAAGAGGACGAGGAACGGGGTGGAGAAGAGCCAGCCCGCCGCGTTCTGCCTCCCCAGCGGCTTCCTGCGGACCTTGCGGCCCTGGGATGCGCCGGGCCCGGCGGCGGGCGACTTCGCGGTCGCCCGCCGGTCCGGTCCCTTGGCCGTCTGCGCGGCCTTTCCGGTCACGGTGCTCATGGCTCCTACTTCACGAGGCTTTCGATCTGGGACTGCGCGGTCTTCAGCGCGTCCTCGGCCGAGGCCTTGCCCTGGGTCACCTTGGCGATGGCCTGGTCGACCTTGTCGGTGATCTCGGTCCAGTTCGAGAGCGACGGGGACGCCTTGGCGGTGTCCATCTGCTTCTTGAAGACCTGGAGGTTGGCGTCGCCGGCCAGGTCGCCGGACTCCCACGCGGTGGTGTTGGCCGGCAGGTCCTTGGTGCGCTTGTACCAGTCGGCCTGGCCCTCGGTACCGGTCAGGTAGGTGATGAAGGCGGTGGCCGCGGCCTTGTGCTCGCTGTCCTTGGAGATCACCAGGGAGGAGCCGCCCGCCATCGAGGTCGAGGACTCGTCGGCCGGCACGTTCGCCACGGCCCACTTGCCCTTCAGCTGCGGCTGGCCCTCGTCGAGGAGGGTCACGTGCCACGGACCGCCGAAGAACATCGGGACGCGGCCGTTGCCGAAGTCCTTCACCACGTCGTAGCCGGGAGCCACGGACTTGTTGGAGAGGCCCTTGTCGAAGTAGGAGCCGTACTCCTTGAGCGCCTTGACGGCGGCCGGGCTGTCGATGACGACGTCGCCCTTGTCGTCGACGATCTCGCCGCCGGCCGAGTACAGGAAGGAGTAGAAGTTCTGCACCGTGTCCAGGCCGCTGGGCTGGATGGAGAGGCCCCACTTGGTGTCCGCGTCCTTCTGGTACGCGGTGGCGAGGGCCTTCATCTCCTTCCAGGTGGTCGGGGCCTTGGTGATGCCGGCCTTCTTCGCCAGGTCGGTGCGGTAGTAGAGGACCCGCGTGTCGACGTACCACGGCACGCCGTAGGCGGTGCCGTCCACCTCGCCCTGGCTCCAGCCCGAGGGGAAGAAGTCCTTCTCGTCGAAGGTCTTGGTGTCGACCGGCTCCAGCACCCCGAGCTCGGAGAACTCGCCCATGTAACTGCCGCCCATCTGGGCCACGTCCGGCATGGTGCCGGCGGCAGCGGCGGATACCAGCTTCTGGTGGGCGACGTCCCAGCCGACCGGCGTCACCTTCACGGTGATGTTCGGGTTGGCCTTCTCGTAGACCTTGGCGACATCGGCGAGCTTCTCGCCCTCGGCACCCATGGCCCAGACGGTCAGCGTCTGCTTCTTGTCGGCTGCGACGGAGTCGCCCCCCGAGCCGCCGCAGGCGGTGATGCCGAAAGCGAGAGCAGCGGCCATCCCGGCGGAGACGGTGATTCTGGCGGTGCGGGGCATGGAGGGCTCCTCCTTGAGCGATCCGAATGTATGCGCTGCCTGTAAGCGCATACATCACTCTGCGACAAGCCTTCGGAAATCCGCAAGGGGGTTCTGTGTCACATTCCGGCAAAGTGCCGGACGCGGGGAAGTCGGCCCTTTCGAACGGTAAGCGGCATGTATGTGAAAGATGAACCAGTGTGACCGGTTCGTCAGGCTCATCCGCGGGTGGCAGCCGGGCCGGAGAGGTCGTTACTGTCGCGCGCATGCCCTCACTCGCCCACGCGTACTCCTTCGATCCCCGGCACGGCCACACCCGCGAGAGCCTGCTGAAGGTCCCCGCCCCCACCGCACCCGGGGACTTCGAGACGTTCTGGCGCGCCCGGTACGAGGAAGCCCGCGCGGTCGACACGGCGCCGGAACTCGGCCCGGTGGAGGAGGAGCGGGACGGGGTACGCGTCCACGGGGTGACGTACACCTCGGTCGGCGGGGTACGGCTCGGCGGCTGGGCCGCCCTGCCGTACGGGCCGGTGCCGGGCGGCACGCCCGCGGCCGGGAGCGTCGGCCGTGCCCGGTACGGCTTCGTCGTCGGGCACGGATACGGCGGACGCGACCGCCCCGGACCGGATCTTCCGCTGCCGTTGCCGGGGGCGGCGGCCATCCTGCCCTGCGTACGGGGGATGGGCACCCGAGGACGGGTCGCGGGCATCCCGGACACCGCCGAGGCGCACGTCCTGCACGGCATCGGCGCCCGCGACACGTACGTCATCGGTGACTGCGTGGCCGACCTCTGGTGCGCCGCCTCCGCGCTGCTCACGCTCCTGCCGGAACTGGACCGGCCCGAAGCGCCCCGCCTCGGCTACCTCGGCGAGAGCTTCGGCGGCGGGCTGGGCGCCCTCGCGCTGCCCTGGGACGAACGGTTCGGCGCCGCCCAGCTCACCGTGCCGACCTTCGGCAACCATCCGCTGCGCCTCACGCTCCCGTGCACCGGCAGCGGCGAGGCGGTACGCGCCCACCACCGGGCGCACCCCGAGGTCACCGAGGTGCTGGCCTACTTCGACGCCGCGACGGCCGCGACGCGGCTGACCGTCGCGACCCTGGTCGCGGCTGCCCTGTTCGACCCCGCCGTACCGCCGCCCGGCCAGTTCGCCGTCCACAACGCGCTGGCCGGGGAGCGGGAGCTCCGGGTGCTGACCGCCGGGCACTTCGCGTACCGGGGCATCGCGAAGGAGATCCGCGAGCTGCGCGCGCACCGGGAGCGGTTCTTCCGCGAGCACCTCGGGGGGTGAGCGGGGGCGCGGCGGGGAAGCGCGTGCCGGTGTGCGTCAGCGGCCCCGGCGGACGCGGCCCGCGCGCCGGCTGACGCCCACCAGGGCGATTCCGGCGAGCAGGGCCGGACTCCAGACCGGGTAGACCGACCGGACGCCCCTGGACGTGCCGCCCGTGAGCAGCAGGAAGAGGCCCTGTACGAGCAGGGAGAAGGCCATCAGCAGTTGGCCCCGGCCGAAGAGGCGGACGCGGCGGACCCGCCCGCGGTTGAACGGGAGTACCCAGCCCCGCGCGACCGAGGCGACGCCGGAAGCACCGAAGGCCAGGGCGAGTACGACCAGAGGTATGCCCACGTAGAACTTCATGATCCCCCGGTTCGCGCCGGGCCCACGCCCGCCGACGGCGAGATCGTGGCAGCCACCGCCGCACCCGTCCACCGGCTCGGCGTCTTCCTGACGCGGCGCCCGTGGGCGCCCCCTACCCGCAGCCGCAGCTCTCGCGGCGGGCCAGGGTCACCGGGAGCTCCACCGAGACGGGGTCGCGGCCGGCGTCGCCGAGGCGCCGCACCAGCAGCTCCGCCGCCTCTTCGCCGAGCCGCCGTATCGGCTGGCGGACCGTGGTCAGGGTGGGACGCACGAGCCGGCTCAGCGGGATGCCGTCGAAGCCGGTCACCGCGATGTCCTCCGGCACCCGCACGCCCCGGCGTTCCAGCGCCTGGAGGGCCCCCACGGCCATCTGGTCGTTGGCGAAGAGCATCGCCTCGGGCCGGACGCTCCCGGCCCGGTCCGCACGGTCGAGCAGCGCCTCGGCGGCGCGGGCGCCCTCCGCCTGGGTCATCATCGCGACGCGCAGTTCGGGCTGGTCCGGTACGGGCAGCCCGGTCTCCCGGCACGCCTGCCGGAAGCCGTCGAACCGGGCCTCCGCGTCGGGGGAGTCCGCCTCGCCGCCGACGAAGACGAGCCGGCGCAGCCCGTGGTCGTCGATGAGGTGCCGGGCGAGTTCGCGTTCCCCGTCCCGGTTGGCCACCTCCACGTGGTCGAGGTGGTCTATCTCGCGGGGTCCGGCGAGCATCACGACCGGGAGGCGGCGCGAGATGACGTCGAGGTCCTCGGTCGGCACGGTCCGCGCGAGGACGGCGAAGCCGTCGACCCGTCCCGCGACCTTGGCCACCAGGCTCTCCGGTCCGCCGTCCAGCGAGGCGGCGATCAGGAGGGCGTAGCCGTGCCGGCGGGCGGCCCGTTCCATGCCCCGGATGATCTGGTCGGAGTAGAGCATCACCGCGTTGTCGTCGTCGCCGTCGCTCAGGGCCGCCGCCGTCTCGGCGTCCGGGTCGGCGTAGTCGGGGAAGCACAGGCCGAGTACGCCCGTGGTGCGGCTGGCCAGACCCCGGGCGTTCCCGCTCGGCACGTAACCCAGTTCGCGTGCCGCCGCCAGGACCCGTTCCCGGGTCTGGGGCCGGACCGAGTCCGGGGTGCGGTACACACGGGAGACCGTGGCGATGGAGACGCCGGACCGTTCCGCGACGTCGTACACCGTGGGGGCGCTCACTCGACCGGGACCGTCCGCTTCTTCGTTCGTGGCCGCATGCCCGAAGCATGCTCCGACTGCCTGGCTGCCTCTGATGCCGTATCGCGCACGATCGGAACATGCGTGATGAAAGCGCATTCACCCTAGATCGCGGGGGTGTGGAGGCACAAGGTGACGTTCAGGACATCACCCGAAGAGGTGGGGCGGGGTTCGGTGCCCCGGCCGGCCGACGGGCGCTCGCGCGCGGGGTCGCCGAGGGCCGGGGTTCGGGCGGACGGACGGGTCGGGCGGGCGGGCCGGACGGGTCGGACGGGCGGGCGGGTCGGGCGGGCCGCCGGACGGGTCGGACGGGCGGGCCGGACGGGGCGGGCAAATCGGCCTGGCGGGCAACCCGGAAGGGCCGGGCGGGCAACCCGGAAGGGTCGGACGGGTCGGACTTCGAACGGCGGAATATCGACAGGCAAACTTGCAAGATGGGCTACCCATCTTCTAGGCTTGTTGATATGCCCGATTCGACCGAAATCCCAGCCGTGCAGCCGACCACGCCGCATGCGGACGACCCCGCTCCGGACGTGCTCGCCGTGCGGCTCGCATCGGTGGTGAGCAGGCTGCTCCGCAAGCTGCGCACCGAGTCCGCGGAGAGCCTCCTCACTCCGTCGCAGCGGTCCGTGCTGGCCCGGCTGGAGAGCGACGGGCCCGCCACCACGGCGGCCCTCGCGCGTGCGGAGTACGTACGCCCGCAGTCCATGCGGCTGACGCTCGCCGCGCTGGAGAGCCAGGATCTGGTCGAACGGGCCCCCGACCCCGAGGACGGGCGCAAGTCGCTCGTCTCCGTCAACGACGCGGGCCGGGCCACGCTCGCCGGTCTCCGGGCCGCCAAGCACGACTGGCTGGCCGAGGCGCTCGCCGCGGGAATGGACGAGTCCGAGCGGCAGGTCCTCGCGAAGGCGGTCCCCCTTCTCGACCGGCTGGTGGAGCAGTGAGCGCCGCACGCGGCACCGAGGCCGTGACCCCGCCGCTCATACCCCCGGCGGCGACCGGAACCCCCGGTCCCGCCGCCCTGGTCAAGGCCGAGGGCACCGCCCCCTCGGCCCCGGCCCCCGAGACGCCCGGCTTCGGCGCCCGGCTGACGGCTCCGCTGCTGATCGGGTCGCTGGTCAACCCGCTCAACACCACCATGATCTCGACCGCCCTGGTCGCGATCGGGCACAGCTACTCCGTGGGCGCGGCCGGCACCGCCTGGCTGATCTCCGTCCTCTACCTCACCAGCGCCGTCGCGCAGCCGGTGCTCGGCAAGCTCGCCGACTCCATCGGCCCGCGCCGGGTCTTCGTCGCCGGGCTGATCGTGGTCCTGGTCTCCGGGCTGGTGGGCGCCTTCGCCCTCTCCTTCACCTGGCTGCTGGTCTCCCGGCTGCTGCTGGGCATCGGCAGCGCCGCCGCCTATCCGGCCTCGATGGCGATCCTGCGCCACGAGGGCCTGCGGGTCGGCCGTACGCCGCCGCGCCCGGTCCTCGCCCGGCTCTCGTTCGCCGCGGTCGGCAGCACCGCCGTCGGCCCGACGCTCGGCGGCGTGCTGGTGATGCTCGTCGGCTGGCGGGGCATCTTCGCGGTCAACGTGCCTGTCGCGCTGATCGCGCTCGTCACCGCGATCCGGTGGATCCCGGCCGACCGGCCCCGTGCGCGCGCCGAGGACGGCAGCCGCCCGAAGGCGTCCATCGACCCGCTCGGCATCGGGCTCTTCTCCACCGCCCTGACGCTGCTCGCCTTCTTCCTGCTCGACCTGGCCCACCCGCAGTGGTGGCTGCTGCTTCCCTTCGCGGTGGTCGGCGCCGTACTGATCCGGTGGCAGCTGCGTACCCCCGCGCCCTTCATCGACCTGCGGGTGCTCGTCTCCAACGGCGCGCTCACCCGTACGTACCTGCGGCACGGTCTCGGGTACCTGCTCGTCTACTGCGTGATGTACGGCCTGACGCAGTGGCTGGAGGAGGTCCGCGGGTTCTCCTCCGGCGAGACCGGGCTGCTGATGCTCCCGATGTCCGTCGCCGCCCTGGCCTGCTCGCTCCTCGGAGCCCGTACGAAGGGCATCCGGGGGCCGCTCACGCTGGCCTGCCTGCTGCTCGCCGGCGGGGCCGTGCTGCTGGGCTTCCTCTCCGGGAGCTCCCCGCTCGTCCTGCTGCTGGTGGTGGGAGCCTGCTTCGGCATCCCGCAGGGGCTGATCGGTACCAGCAATCAGGCGGCGGTGGCCCAGTTCGCCCCGGCCGAGTCCATCGGCTCGGCCGCCGGGCTCCAGCGCACCGCGCAGTACATCGGCGCGATCACCGCCTCCAGCATGATCGCCCTCGCCTACGGCCAGGCCGCCACCGACGCCGGTCTCCACCTCATGGCGTGGATCGCCGCCGGACTCGGGGTATTGCTGATCGTCCTGACCCTCACCGACCGCGCGTTGCGCACCCCGCACGCCTCCTGAAGACCGCACCACCCGACCCACCGCACCGCCCCGGCCCCCGTACCCGACGGGCCGGACCACAGATCAAGGAGTACGTCCCATGACCGCCACCACCCTCGACGCGAAGACCGCGCTCGTCGTCATCGACCTGCAGAAGGGCATCCTGGAGCTCCCGATCATCCACTCGGGTGACGAGATCGTCGCCAAGGCCGCCGAGCTCGCCGATGCCTTCCGCGCCAAGGACCTGCCCGTCGTCCTGGTCCGCGTGACCGGCGGCGCCCCGGGCCGCACCGAGGCCGGCCACGGCGGCGGCCGGCCGCCGGCCGACTGGGCCGACCTGGTCCCCGGCCTCGGCCGCCAGGACAGCGACATCGTCGTCACCAAGCAGCAGTGGGGCGCCTTCTACGGCACCGACCTGGACCTCCAGCTGCGCCGCCGGGGCGTCACCCAGATCGTGCTGCTCGGTGTCGCCACCAGCATCGGTGTCGAGTCCACCGCCCGCTTCGCGCACGAGTACGGCTACCACGTCACCGTCGTGACCGACGCGATCAGCGACATGGACGCCGGCTCCCACGCCAACTCCGTCGAGAAGGTCTTCCCGCGCCTCGGTGAGACCGCCACCACCGCGGAGATCATCAAGCTCCTCGGCTGATCCCTCCCCGTACCCGGCCTGCGCGCTCCTGCCGCGTACGGCCGGTACGCGCACCGTGCCCCGGGCCCCGGCGAGACCGCCGGACCCGGGGCACGGGTGCGTCCGGAGCCCCGGCGGCGGGCCCGGACCCGGACGGCCGCACGCGTGTACCTCCGCGCGGGTGAGGTTTCCCGGCGGGCCGACGTGTCGGTGACGACCCACGCGCGCAGGCGCTTTCAGTGGGGAGGCGCAATCGGTGTGATCAACCGTTTATGCCATCAGATCGTCAGATGACTGTCATCCGGTCCATTCCGGTACGGGGTGGACCGTTCCGGCCCCGGAGGTATCAGCCATGTCCCACGTCGGCGTCCCGCGCGGGACCGTCCGCAAGCGCCGCACCCTCGCGCTGTTCACCGCGGGTGTGCTCACGATCCCGGCGCTGGCCGGCTGCGACTCCGGCGGGGAGAAGTCCGCCGCCGGAGTCCCCCAGGACATCGCCCCGACCGCCCGGGGAGCCATCGCCCAGGGGTCCACCCTCAACTGGGCCGTCGACGCGGTGCCCGCCACGCTCAACACCTTCCAGGCGGACGCGGACAGCACCACCACCCGGATCACCGGCGCCCTCCTGCCGAACCTCTTCCCGCTCGACGCGACGGGAGCGCCGAAGCTCAACCCGGACTACCTGGAATCCGCGAAGGTCATCGACCGGGAACCGAAGCAGGTCGTCCTCTACAAGCTCAACCAGCGGGCGGTGTGGAGCGACGGCCGCGAGATCGGCGCCCCGGACTTCGTCGCCCAGTGGCGGGCGCTGAACGGCAAGGACTCCGCGTACTGGACCGCGCGCAACGCCGGGTACGAGCGGATCGAGAAGATCGAACGCGGCCACGACGACCTCCAGGTCCGGGTCACCTTCTCGAAGCCGTACGGCGACTGGCGCTCGCTCTTCTCGCCGCTGTACCCGAAGGAGGTCATGGGATCCCCGGACTCCTTCAACGACGGCGCGCGCGCCACTCTGAAGAACACGGCCGGCCCGTTCAAGCTCCGGTCCGTGGACAAGGACTCCAAGACCGTCACCGTCGTCCGCGACCCCCGCTGGTGGGGCGGCGGGGCGAAGCTCGACAAGATCGTCTTCCGTGCGGTCGCTCCCCGGGACCGGGGCAAGGCGCTCACCGAGGGCACCGTGGACGTGGCCGACATCGACGGGCACGACGCGCAGCGCATCCGCCTCGCCGCCCGCGACGACGGCCGCAACGGCCGCCCGCTCGCCCAGGGCCCCCAGGCCGACCTCACCCCCGCCGCCGCCCTGCGCTCCTGGGCGCTCGCCCACGGCTCCGACGAGGAGGCGGCCGAGATCGCGCAGGCCTCCCGGGAGAAGGCCAAGGAGGCGATCGAGACGTACCGGGCCGAGCAGGCGGGCCTGCGCTCCTACGTCGTGCGCAAGTCCCTGGAGCCCGCCTACACACAGCTGGCGCTCAACGGGGAGTCCGGCCCGCTGGCCGACGAGCGGGTGCGGCGGGCGGTGGCCCGCGCGCTGGACCGCCAGGAGATCGCCGACTCCGTCCTGAAGCCGCTGGGACTGCCCTCCGAGCCGCTCGGCAGCCACCTCGCCATGCTCGGCCAGGCCGGCTACACGGACAGCAGCGGCGCCATCGGCGACCAGGACGCCGCGGAGGCCCTGGCGCTCCTGGCGGACGCGGGCTGGACACCGGGCGGCGGCGCCCGGAAGCCCAAGGGCACCGACGCGGGCAGCGAGGCCGGAGCCGCGAAGGCGTCCCCCTCGGCGGACGCCGACGACGCCTCCCAGGAGGCCGAGGACGGCGCGGCGGGCGCGGAGAGCACGGACGCCGCGACGACCGACACCGACGACAGCACCGCGCGGAGCGACACCGGGAGCACCGGTACCGGGACGGCCGACGCGGACGGTGCCGGGACGGCCACCACCACCGACAAGGCGACCGCTGACGCGGCCACCGCCGACAAGACCGACGCCGGCAAGGCCGCGTCCGACAAGACCGCCGCGGACGAGAAGGCCGACGCCGGGAACGCCGGGCGCTACGTCGTCGGGGACGACGGCAAGCCGGGCGACGACGACTCCGCCGCCCAGGCGTCCCTCCAGGACCGCAAGGCCGGGGGCGCCCCGGGCCTGTACGCCCCCGTGGGTACCGCCGCTCCGGCGAGGCCCGCGGCCCCGGCCCGGCACGCGGCCGTGCGGAGCCGGATCGGCAAGGACGGAAAGACGCTGAGCCTGCGGTTCGTGCTCCCCTCGGGGGCCGAGTCGGCCGCTCTGCGCAAGGTCGGCGAGAAGATCGCGGCCATGCTCGACTCCGTCGGCATCTCCACGGTGATCACCAAGGTCTCCGACGCGAGCTACTTCAAGGACCACATCGCCTCCGGCGAGTACGACCTGGCCCTGTACTCGTGGCCGGTCAGCGCCTACCCCGCCACGGACGGCCGGCCCATCTTCGCCAAGCCGGTGCCCGCCTCGGACGGATCGCTGGTCGTCGAGCAGAACTACACGCGGGTCGGCACCGACTACATCGACCAGCTCTTCGACCGCGCGGTGGCGACGCTGGACGAGAAGACGTCCCGTGACCTGATGAAGCAGGCGGACGCCCGGATCTGGGCCGCCGCGGGCTCGATCCCCCTCTACCAGCGTCCGCAGCTGGTGGCGGTCGACAAGAGGCTCGTGAACGTCGGCGCCTTCGGCTTCGGGACGCCTCGCTTCCAGGACATCGGGTTCAAGGACAAGAAGGCCGCGGGCGCCCCGGCGCGGCTGACCGAGTAGCCCCCGGGCCCCGCGCAGGGGCCACATCGGCCGTGAGTGCCCGCCGGACGCCTCCGGCGGGCACTCACGCGTCCGGCGTCCGGCGGGGGCCGGGGAGGCCCGGGGCAAGGGTGCGTACGGGGGTTCCGGCGGCCTCGGCGGGCCCCCGCGAGCCGGTCCGAGGCCGCCCCGGCCCCTGAATATCCGTTGAATCCTCGGGGAAGAGCGGTCTCGCGGATCGGGCCGGGAAGCCCCCCGCGCGGCTGGCCCGTACCATGGGACAAGCCGTGGCGTGTCAGCCCGGCGGGGCGTACGAGGACCTGAGACCGACTGCGACGCCTGATCCCACGATCCGAGAGAAGCGCATTCCACCCATGCCCACGCGCCACGACATCCGTAACGTAGCCATCGTCGCCCACGTCGACCACGGCAAGACCACGCTGGTCGACGCCATGCTCAAGCAGGCCGGTGCCTTCGCCGCGCACGCCGCCGAGAGCCTCGACGACCGCATGATGGACTCGAACGACCTGGAGCGTGAGAAGGGCATCACGATCCTCGCCAAGAACACGGCGGTGAAGTACCACCCCAAGGCCGGCGGGGAACCGATCACGATCAACATCATCGACACCCCCGGCCACGCCGACTTCGGTGGCGAGGTCGAGCGCGGCCTGTCGATGGTGGACGCGGTCGTCCTGCTCGTCGACGCCTCCGAGGGCCCGCTGCCGCAGACCCGCTTCGTGCTCCGCAAGGCGCTCGCCGCGAAGATGCCGGTCATCCTCTGCATCAACAAGACGGACCGTCCCGACTCCCGCATCGCGGAGGTCGTCGACGAGACGTACGACCTGTTCCTGGACCTGGACGCGGACGAGAACCAGATCGAGTTCCCGATCGTCTACGCCTGCGCCCGTGACGGCGTCGCCTCGCTGACCAAGCCGGAGGACGGCACCGTCCCGCCGGACAGCGAGGACCTGGAGCCCTTCTTCAACACCATCCTGGCGCACGTCCCGGCTCCGGAGTACGACGAGGCCGCGCCGCTCCAGGCCCACGTCACCAACCTGGACGCCGACAACTTCCTCGGCCGTATCGCGCTCTGCCGCGTCGAGCAGGGCGAGCTGCGCAAGGGCCAGACCGTCACCTGGATCAAGCGTGACGGCAGCCAGCAGAACGTCCGCATCACCGAGCTGCTGATGACCGAGGCGCTCACCCGCAAGCCGGCCGAGGTGGCGGGCCCCGGTGACATCTGCGCCATCGCCGGTATCGGCGACATCATGATCGGCGAGACGCTGGCCGACCCCGAGAACCCGATCGCGCTGCCGCTGATCACGGTCGACGAGCCGGCCATCTCGATGACCATCGGCACCAACACCTCGCCGCTCGTCGGCAAGGGCGGCAAGGGCCACAAGGTCACCGCCCGCCAGGTGAAGGACCGTCTGGACCGCGAGCTGATCGGTAACGTCTCGCTCCGCGTCCTCGACACCGAGCGCCCGGACGCCTGGGAGGTCCAGGGCCGCGGTGAGCTCGCGCTGGCCATCCTGGTCGAGCAGATGCGCCGTGAGGGCTTCGAGCTGACCGTCGGCAAGCCCGAGGTGGTCACCAAGCAGATCGACGGCAAGACGCACGAGCCCATCGAGCGCATGACCATCGACTCGCCCGACGAGCACCTGGGCGCCATCACCCAGCTCATGGCGACCCGCAAGGGCCGCATGGAGACCATGACGAACCACGGCTCCGGCTGGGTCCGCATGGAGTGGATCGTCCCGTCCCGCGGCCTCATCGGCTTCCGTACGGAGTTCCTGACCCAGACCCGCGGCACCGGCATCGCGCACTCCATCTTCGAGGGCCACGAGCCGTGGTTCGGCGAGCTGCGCACCCGTCACAACGGTTCGCTCGTCGCCGACCGCGCCGGCTCGGTGACGCCGTTCGCCATGGTCAACCTCCAGGAGCGCGGCATCATCTTCACGGAGGCCGGCACCGAGGTGTACGAGGGCATGATCATCGGCGAGAACTCCCGCGCCGACGACATGGACGTCAACATCACCAAGGAGAAGAAGCTCACCAACATGCGTGCGGCGTCCGCGGACACCACGGAGAACGTGGTCCCGGCCCGCAAGCTGTCCCTGGAGCAGTCCCTGGAGTTCTGCCGCGAGGACGAGTGCATCGAGGTGACCCCGGAGACCGTGCGCATCCGCAAGGTCGTCCTGGACGCCAAGGAGCGCGGTCGCACCGCGTCGCGCGCCAAGCGCTGATCACCGGTCACTCTCTGATCGCCGATCACTTTCGGCCACTGGCCGGAGATCGTGCACTCGGGATCGAACCCGATACAGAGCATTGACATGAGGCCCGGCCTCCCGCAGACACTGTGGGAGGCCGGGCCTTCGTCAATTGATTTTCGTCACTTCAGTGTCCGGTTATCGTGCGTTGCTCTCCGAAACCTGTGTTAACAGTCCGTTTCGGGGGTGTCTGTCTGGACTCAGTTTGTCCGGATTTCGGTCATAGGGGGTGAGGTGATGTTGTCAAACCGAGACCCTTTAAGTGTGGTTTACAGCCTCGCGGTGCCCAATAGTTGGCTCCATTGAGCTCGGGTCAATGGGTCACGCACTGTGGGGAGTGCGCCGACTCACGAGCACACTTGGGGCACCATCACCATCACCCTCAGAGGGGAGGGGATGGAAGAGAGGTGCCCCTCTTGTAGTCATAAGTGGACTCATGAGGAGGAAACCCATGCGCGGTGCCAAGAGCGCCAAGTGGGTCGCGGGAGCGGCCATCATCGCCCTGGCCGCGACGGCCTGTGGCGGCGGCGACGACGACAGCTCCAAGGGCAGCGAGAGCGCCAAGGGTGCGGTCGACGCGAACGGCATCTTCTCCGTCGAGGTCGGTGAGCCGCAGAACCCGCTGCAGCCGGCGAACACGATGGAGTCGAACGGCAGCATCGTCACGGACGCGATTTTCTCGCAGCTCGTCGACTACGACCCCACCGGCAAGCTCGAGATGGTCAACGCCGAGTCCGTGGACACCACCGACTCGAAGCTGTGGACCGTCAAGCTGAAGGCCGGCTGGAAGTTCCACGACGGCACCCCCGTCACGGCCGAGTCCTACGTCAAGGCCTGGAACTGGGCCGCGAACATCACGAACGCGCAGACCAACGCGTCGTGGTTCAGCGACATCAAGGGCTACGCGGACGTGCACCCCGACGGTGACGGCGCCAAGCCGAAGGCCGACGCCATGTCCGGCCTGAAGGTCGTGGACGACACCACCTTCACCATCGAGCTCAACTCCGCGCTGCCGTACTTCTCGTACAAGCTCGGCTACACGGTCTTCTCGCCGCTGCCCGAGTCCTTCTACGCCGACCCGAAGGCCGCCGGCGAGAAGCCGGTCGGCAACGGCGCGTACAAGTTCGTCAGCTGGGACCACAAGAAGCAGATCAAGGTTGTCCGCAACGACGACTACCAGGGTCCGGACAAGGCGAAGAACGGTGGTGTGATCTTCAAGAACTACACCACCCTCGAGACCGCGTACGAGGACCTGAAGTCCGACAACGTGGACGTCCTGCGTCAGATCGCGCCGAAGGACCTCCCGGTCTACCGCGACGACCTCGGTGACCGCGCCGTGGACGAGGCGTACTCGGCCATCCAGACGCTGGGTGTCGCCTTCTACTCGCCGACCTGGAAGAAGACCGACCCGAAGGTGCTCCAGGGCATCTCGGAGGCGATCGACCGGGACACCATCACCAAGACGGTCCTCCAGGGCACGCGTGAGCCCGCCACCGGCTGGGTCGCCAAGGGCGTCCTCGGCTTCCAGGACAACGCCGCGGGTGAGGTCACCACCTACAACCCGACCAAGGCCAAGGCCCTCATCAAGGAGGGTGGCGGTGTTCCGGGCAACAAGATCTTCATCCAGTTCAACGCCGACGGCGGTCACAAGGAGTGGGTGGAGGCCGTCTGCAACAGCATCACGCAGGCGACGGGCGTCCAGTGCGCCGGCGACTCGAAGACGGACTTCCAGGCCGACCTGAACGCGCGTGACGCGAAGGAGGTCAAGTCCTTCTACCGCAGTGGCTGGGTGCTGGACTACCCGGTCAACGCCAACTTCCTGAGCGACCTGTTCAAGACCGGCGCCGCGGGCAACCAGGGCGACTTCTCGAACGCGCAGCTCGACAAGGAGATCAAGGCCGCGGACTCCGCCGCCTCGCTCGACGAGTCGGTCAAGGCGTACCAGTCGATCGAGAAGGAACTGGTCAACTACATGCCGACCATTCCGCTCTGGTACTACAAGGTCAACGCCGGCTACTCGGACAAGGTCCAGAACGTCAAGTACGCCCAGGACGGCGACCCGATCCTGACCGAGGTCGAGGTCAAGAAGTAACACCGACGTAGTCAGCGGGCCGGTACCGGACCACCTGACATCGGACCTGTACCAAAGCCTGCACGCAGTGGCCGGGGGGCCCTTCCGCGCCTCGGACCGACCCATCGGGGAGGTCCGTCGCACGGGAGGGCCCGTCGGCTGCCGCTGCCGATTTACATGGAGGCACGATGGGGCGCTATGTCGTAAGGCGACTGCTCCAGATGATCCCGGTCTTCATCGGGACGACCCTGCTGATCTTCCTGATGGTGTACACGCTGCCCGGTGACCCCGTGCGCGGGCTCTTCGGGGACAAGGGAGCCGATCCGGCGACCCTTGCCGCGATGCGACACCAATTCGGGCTGGACCAGCCGATCCTGGTGCAGTACTGGGATTACATGCGGGGGATTCTTTTCCACTTCGACTTCGGTACCCAGATAGCGAGTGGACGGCCCGTCACCGACGTTCTCGGCGACGCGTTCCCGGTGACCCTGCGACTCGCGGGGATCGCTTTCGTCATCGAGATCGTCCTCGGTGTCGGACTCGGCATGATCGCCGGTCTGCGCGCGGGGCGCCTCACCGACAACGTCGTGCTCATCTTCACGCTGTTGATCATCTCCATGCCCGTCTTCGTGATCGGCTTCATCGTCAAGTCGGTGTTCGCGTTCCAGCTCGGCTGGATCTCGCCCAACGTCTCGAACGACGCCACGTGGGGTGAGCTCTTCACACCGGGCATCGTGCTCGGTTCGCTGTCACTCGCCTACGTCGCCCGGCTCACCCGGACGACCATGGCGGAGAACCTGCGCTCCGACTACATGCGCACCGCGATCGCCAAGGGCCTGCCCAAGCGCCGCATCGTGGGCGTGCACCTGATGCGCAACTCGCTGATCCCGGTCGTCACCTTCCTCGGCACCGACCTCGGCGCCCTGATGGGTGGAGCGGTCGTCACCGAGGGCCTGTTCAACGTGAAGGGAATCGGCGGCACCATCTTCGAGTCGATCGTCCGCCGCGAGGGCACCACCCTCGTCGGACTGGTCACCATCCTGGTGCTCGTCTACCTCGTCATGAGCCTCATCGTCGACCTGCTGTACGCGGTCCTGGACCCGAGGATCCGGTATGCCTGACATGACCAAGACCGCGACCACGCCCGAGGACCCGATGTCCGCGGCAGAGCCCGTCGAGGCCGTCAAGTCCGAGAAGGCGCGCAGCCTCTGGGGCGACGCCTGGATAGACCTGCGCCGCAACTGGTACTTCCTGGTGTCGGCGGTACTCATCCTGATCCTGCTCGTCATCACGGCGTTCCCGGGCTGGTTCACCAGCGCGTCGCCCACCACGGGCGACCTGGTGCACCACTTCCTGGGCAAGCCCGAACTGGGCAAGGTCGGTTCGGAAGGCTGGCTCGGCTACGACGGCCAGGGCCGCAGCGTCTTCGCCCGTGTCATCTACGGCACCCGTGCCTCGGTGATCGTCGGCGTCTCGGTGACGCTGCTCGTGACCGTCTTCGGTGGCCTGATCGGTATGCTCGCCGGTTACTTCGGCGGCTGGATCGACGCGGTGCTCTCCGGGTTCACCAACATCTTCCTGGGCGTGCCCTTCCTGCTCGGTTCGATGGTCGTGCTCCAGTCGTTCACCGAGCGCTCCATCTGGGTGGTCGTCCTGGCCCTGGCCTTCCTCGGCTGGACCCAGATCGCCCGCGTGATGCGCGGCGCGGTGATCACCGTCAAGCAGGCCGACTTCGTTCAGGCGGCCCGGGCACTGGGAGCGGGCACCAACCGCATCCTGTTCCGGCACATCCTGCCGAACGTCATGGCCCCGGTGATCGTCGTGGCGACCATCTCGCTCGGTGTTTACATCTCCGCCGAGGCGACCTTGTCCTACCTGGGCCTCGGCCTCGCCGCCCCCACGGTCTCGTGGGGCATGGACATCTCCGACGGTGCGGGCCAGATCCGGGTGGCGCAGCACATCCTGCTGTACCCGTCGATCATGCTCAGCATCACCGTCCTGGCGTTCATCATGCTCGGCGAAGCCGTCCGTAACGCCCTCGACCCGAAGACGCGATAAGGAGGGCGCACGTGACCAGCATCGATCAACTCGTAGAAATCCCGGCCGCGCGCTCGGGGGACGACCACGTCGGCCCCCTGCTCGAAGTACGTGACCTGCACGTGGAGTTCCACACCCGGGACGGTGTGGCCAAGGCCGTCAACGGTGTCAACTACTCGGTGAACGCCGGCGAGACGCTCGCGGTGCTCGGCGAGTCGGGCTCGGGCAAGTCCGTGACCGCGCAGGCGATCATGGGCATCCTCGACATGCCGCCGGGCAAGATCCCGCAGGGCGAGATCTTCTTCCGCGGCAAGGACATGCTCAAGATGTCCAACGAGGAGCGCCGGAACATCCGTGGCCAGAAGATCGCGATGATCTTCCAGGACGCGCTGTCCTCGCTCAACCCCGTGCTGAGCGTGGGCTATCAGCTCGGCGAGATGTTCCGGGTGCACCAGGGGCTCTCGAAGAAGCAGGCCCGGGCCAAGTCCATCGAGCTGATGGACCAGGTCAAGATCCCGGCCGCCGCCGCGCGTGTCTCGGACTACCCGCACCAGTTCTCCGGCGGCATGCGCCAGCGCATCATGATCGCCATGGCGCTGGCCCTGGAGCCCGACCTGATCATCGCCGACGAGCCGACCACGGCTCTCGACGTGACGGTCCAGGCCCAGGTCATGGACCTGCTCGCGGAGCTCCAGCGCGAGTACAACATGGGTCTCATCCTGATCACCCACGACCTCGGTGTGGTGGCGGACGTCGCCGACAAGATCGCCGTGATGTACGCGGGCCGGATCGTCGAGACCGCCCCGGTGCACGAGATCTACAAGGCGCCCGCGCACCCCTACACCAAGGGTCTGCTGGAGTCGATCCCGCGCCTCGACCAGAAGGGGCAGGAGCTCTTCGCGATCAAGGGCCTGCCGCCGAACCTGCTCAAGGTCCCCTCGGGCTGCGCGTTCAACCCGCGCTGCACGATGGCGCAGGACATCTGCCGTACCGAGATCCCGGTCCTGCACCAGGTGACCGACCGGGACGGCGCCGAGCAGGCCGGCCGAGGCAGCGCCTGTCACTTCTGGAAGGAGACGATCCATGGCTGACATCGAGAAGAAGTCCGTGGACGCGGTCCCGAGCGTCACCCCGGTGGAGACGGTCGACGCGGCGACGGAGGCCGAGGCGGTCGCCGCCATCGACGCCCCCGTGGCGCAGGGCGAGCCGATCCTTCAGGTCCGCAACCTGGTCAAGCACTTCCCGCTGACCCAGGGCATCCTGTTCAAGAAGCAGGTCGGCGCGGTCAAGGCCGTGGACGGCGTCTCGTTCGACCTGTACGCGGGCGAGACCCTCGGCATCGTGGGCGAGTCCGGCTGTGGCAAGTCCACGGTCGCCAAGCTCCTGATGACGCTGGAGCGGGCCACCGCCGGCGAGGTCTTCTACAAGGGCCAGGACATCACCAAGCTGTCCGGCCGGGCGCTGAAGGCGGTCCGCCGGAACATCCAGATGGTGTTCCAGGACCCGTACACCTCGCTGAACCCGCGCATGACGGTCGGCGACATCATCGGCGAGACCTACGAGATCCACCCCGAGGTGGCTCCCAAGGGCGACCGGCGCCGCAAGGTGCAGGAGCTGCTGGACGTCGTCGGCCTGAACCCGGAGTACATCAACCGGTATCCGCACCAGTTCTCCGGCGGTCAGCGCCAGCGCATCGGCATCGCCCGCGGCCTCGCGCTCAACCCGGAGATCATCATCTGCGACGAGCCGGTCTCCGCGCTCGACGTGTCGGTGCAGGCACAGGTCATCAACCTGATGGGGAAGCTGCAGGACGAGTTCAACCTCTCCTACCTCTTCATCGCGCACGACCTGTCCATCGTCCGGCACATCTCCGACCGGGTCGGGGTCATGTACCTCGGCAAGATGGCGGAGATCGGCTCGGACGAGGAGATCTACGACCACCCGACGCACCCCTACACCCAGGCGCTGCTGTCGGCGGTCCCGGTCCCCGACCCGGAGGCCCGCGAGGGCCGCGAGCGGATCATCCTCACCGGTGACGTCCCCTCGCCGGCGAACCCGCCGTCGGGATGCAGCTTCCGCACCCGCTGCTGGAAGGCGCAGGACAAGTGCGCGGTGGAGACCCCGCTGCTCGCGATCCCGGAGCGTTTCAAGGGCGCGGACACCCCGGCGGCGCACGCCTCGGCGTGCCACTTCGCCGAGGAGAAGGACGTCGTTCACGCGGCCTGATCCGGACACCCCCCGCACGGGCCCGTGCGCGCGGAACGCACCGACGTTCCCCGCGCACGGGCCCGTCGGCGTTCGCCCGTACGGGCCACGGGCAGCGGCGTGGTCCGTACGGGGCGGGGCCGCCCCCTGCGACGTCCGCGGCGAAGTCCCGCCCCGTACGGGCGCCGTGAACATGCGACCGGGGTGCGCATGGGTTCCCATGGGCTGAGCTACCCATAGGACTCATAGGAGGCACTCGATGCGCGGAGCCACACACGTCAAGTGGGCCGCATGCGCGGTGGCGGTCGCACTGGCGGCGACGGCCTGCGGCGGGGGCGGGGACAGCGGCGGGGGCGGTGGCAGCGGTGCCGACGGGATCGTGAGTTCCTCCTGGGGCGACCCGCAGAACCCGCTGGAGCCCGCGAACACCAACGAGGTGCAGGGCGGCAAGGTCCTCGACATGCTCTTCCGCGGTCTCAAGCGGTACGACCCGAAGACCGGCGAGGCCAAGAACATGCTGGCCGACAAGATCGAGTCCAGCGACGCGACGAACTACACGATCACGGTCAAGGACGGATGGACCTTCTCCAACGGCGAGAAGGTCACCGCGAAGTCCTTCGTCGACGCCTGGAACTACGGCTCCGCGCTGAAGAACAACCAGAAGAACGCCTACTTCTTCCAGTACATCGACGGCTACGAGAAGGTCCACCCCGAGAGCGGCTCCGCCTCCGCCACGACGCTCTCGGGCCTGAAGACCACCGGTGACCTGACCTTCACGGTGAAGCTGTCGCAGAAGTTCTCGCTCTGGCCCGACACCCTCGGCTACGCCGCGTTCTCGCCGCTGCCCCAGAGCTTCTTCGACGACCACGACGCCTGGCTCTCCAAGCCCGTCGGCAACGGCCCGTACACCATCGACAGTTACGCCAAGGGCTCGTCGATGAACCTGCGTCGCTGGGACGACTACCCGGGCGACGACAAGGCGGAGAACGGCGGCATCGATCTCAAGGTCTACACCGACAACAACACCGCCTACACCGACCTGACCGCGGGCAACCTCGACCTCGTCGACGACATCCCCGCCTCCCAGCTCGCCAACGTCCAGTCCGACCTCGGCGACCGCTACATCAACACCCCGGCCGGCATCATCCAGACCCTCGCCTTCCCCTTCTACGACAAGGAGTGGGACACCGAGAACGGCCGCAAGGTCCGCCAAGGGCTGTCGATGGCGATCAACCGCCAGCAGATCACCGACCAGATCTTCCACCAGACCCGGACCCCCGCCTCCGACTGGACCTCCCCGGTCCTCGGCGAGGAGGGCGGCTTCAAGAAGGGGCTGTGCGGCAAGGAGTGCGAGTACGACGCCGACGAGGCCAAGAAGATGATCAACGACGCCGGCGGCATCCCGGGCGGGCAGCTCAAGATCTCGTACAACGCGGACACCGGCTCCCACAAGGAGTGGGTCGACGCCGTGTGCAACAGCATCAACAGCGCCCTGGACAACAACCGGGCCTGCGTCGGCGGCCCGGTCGGCACCTTCGCCGACTTCCGCAACCAGGTCTCCCAGCAGAAGCTGACCGGTGCCTGGCGCGCGGGCTGGCAGATGGACTACCCGCTCATCCAGAACTTCCTCCAGCCGCTCTACTACACCAACGCCTCGTCCAACGACGGCAAGTGGAGCAACCAGGAGTTCGACGACCTCGTCGACAAGGCGAACGCCGAGACCGACAAGGCCACCGCGGTGAAGACCTTCCAGGACTCCGAGCAGGTGCTCGTCGAGCAGATGCCGGTCATCCCGCTCTGGTACCAGAACGGCAGCGCCGGCTACTCCGACCGCGTCTCGAACGTGGCGCTGAACGTCTTCAGCGTCCCCGTCTACAACGAGATCAAGGTCAAGTGACCCGCTGAAGCCGGGCGGCCGGCGCGGCTGCCTCCGAGGACGAGTCCGATCGCCGCGGCCAGGACGTAGAAGAAGACGGGCGCGTCGGCCGGCAGGAAGTAGGCGGCC
>NZ_JBSFVR010000092.1:0-23831 GCF_053592415.1 Streptomyces sp. NPDC002690
GGCCCATTCGGGCGCCGCCGCGACGACCGCGCCGGAGGTGTCGTACAGGGCGGCCCAGCCGTCGACGTGGGCGGCGAGGCGGGTCAGCAGCGGGCCGGGTCCTTCGGCGGTGAGCGCGGCCCTGGTCAGCTCCCGCTGGGCCTCGAACCCGGCGGTGACCGCCCGGTACTGGTCGGCCGCGATGGCCGCGGAGACCGCTTTGCTGATGGCGATGAACGGGGTCGGCCGGGGCACCTCCAGGAGCGGCATCCCCGCCTCCTCGGCGGCGTCCACGAGGGCCGCTGGGACCGCCTCGTGCACGACGCCCACGGCGAAGCCGAGTCCGGCGACCCCGGCGGCGGTCAGCCGCCGCACGTAGCGGCGCATCTCCTCAGGGTTCTCGGCGTCGAGGTTGGCGGCGGTCACGAGCAGCAGCTCACCGCCGTCCATGTACGGGACGGGGTCGGCTAGCTCGCTGGCGTGGGCCCAGCGCACCGGGGTGTCGAGCCGGTCCGCCGCCGCGCGGACGCGGAGTTTGAGGGCCGTGTGCTGGACGAGGGAAGCGAGCGTGGGGGGCATGGAACGAAACCCTCGGGATCGGGTAGAGGTCGGGGCGGGCCGTCGGAGCCGGTTCGGGTCGACCGGCTCGCAATGCGCCGTCCTGTACGAACGGGCTCATCCGATTGTGCCAGGGCGGCACAATCGCCACGCCGTCCCGGCGGAACCGCTCGGAATCGGCTCATCACTTCATCCGCCCATGCGCTCATCCGCCCAGGCACTCGTCAGCTCGTCCGCTCATCCGCCCAAGCGCTCGTCAGCTCGTCCGCTCATCCGCCCAAGCGCTCGTCAGCTCGTGCGCTCGTCAGCTCGTGCGCTCGTCAGCTCGTCCGCTCGTCCGCTCGTCCGCCCATGCACTCGTCAGCTCATCCGCCGAGCTCCACCAGGAGCGGCGGGGTGTGCTCGCCCGCGACGTTCGTCAGGCTGACCACCGCATGGCCGGCCGGTACCGAGTACGCCAGCTCGGAGGCCGACCAGCGCTCCCGTTCGACCCTGCGCACGGTCACCGCGTCGCGGGTCACCGCCTTTCCGGTCACCAGCTTCCGGAGCGCGTGCAGGGCGCGGGTGACGCTCTGGTCGGCGAAGACGGCGTGCTGGGCGACCTCCCGGGTCTCCATCCACTCCTTGCCCCACGCTTCGGAGAAGCGCTTGCCGTCCCAGGTGGTGACCCCGGCGAAGGCCATGCTGCAGCCGACCGCGCCCAAAAGCGCCGTGTGCAGCCGCTCGGGGACGTCGTCGACGGTCCGCAGGGTGAGCAGCACTCCCGCATTGACGGAGCGGAGCCTGCGGATGCCGCGCACCGTCTCGTCGGTGACGGCCCGCGTCGCGTCGTCCAGGACGAGCCCGAGGAAGAGCGTGCGGTCCGGGCGCGCGGCGGCTACGGCGGTGAACTGCGCGAGGATCAGCCGGGCGAGCAGCCGGGACGCCTCGGCGTGCGCGCGTTCGGGCAGGTCGATCCTGACCCGCAGCGGCAGCCGCTCCATCGACCGCAGGGAGAAGGGTGCGGCGTCCGGGCCAGTGGCGAAGGAGGCGGCGAGGGCGGGCCGGTCGAGCAGGGCGAGCCGGTCGGCCAGGACGGGGCCGGGGTCTCCGGGACCACCGGACTGCCGGGTACGGGCGTCGAGCTCGCGGAGCATCGCCCGGTGACCGCCGGCCTCGGCCGCGTCCCGCAGCGCGGCGAGCGCGGCCGGGTGACCGTCGAGGAGTTCCCGCAGGTCCGGTACGGAGGGGAAGACCCCGTGCACCGCCCGGTACGGGCCGAGGAGCTGGGCCAGCACCGTGACGGCCCGGCGGACGTCGACCGTCTCCACGTCTCCGACGAGCCCCTCGGCGAGCACCGCGGCTGCCTCGTCGGGGTCGGTGGTGCCGCCGTACAGGTCGAGGCCGTGGGCGGCCTCGCGCCCGCCGATCCGTACCACCACGTCGTAGAGGCCGTCCGGCCCCAGGTCGCTGCCGCCCCCGCCCACGGCCAGCACGGCGGCCCGCCCGGCGAGCGCCTGGAGGGCGAGGCATTCGACGGCCGGGAGCACCAGCCGGGCCGATTTGCCGCTCCCGGGGGGCCCGACCGCCAGCAGTGAGGTGCCGAGCAGGCTGGTCTCCAGGGCGACGCCGGAGCCGCGGCGGACGTACGGGTTGTGCGGGTCGGCGGAGCAGCGGCCGATGCGGACCTGTCCGGTGAGCAGGTCGTGGGCGGCGGTGCGCGACGGCAGGTCGCGGAGGCCGGAGGGGTGCAGGAAGGCGGCTCCGCCCTTGCGCAGCACGGAGTGGGTGAAGGAGGCGGCGGTGTCGGGCCGTTGCCGCGCCACGGACCAGGACTGCCGGAGCCGGGCGCAGTCCACGTCGTTCATCCGGCCGGCCCGGACCTCCGCGGTGAGCGTCTCGGCGGCCTCGGTCTGGCCGGCCGCACGGAGTTCGGGCCAGCGGGCCGGGGACCGCTCGGGATCAACTGCGCCGGTTCCGTCCGGTGTGCCGTCGGGCGCGGGGGCGGGCTTGCGTCGGCCGGTGAGCAGGGAGCGCCAGTCGCCGAGGACGGCGAACGGTGCGAGGACGGCAAGGGTGATCGCCGCGTAGATCCAGTTGGAGGCGGCCTGGCTCTGGAGGAACTGTCCGCCCGCGACGGACACCACGAGGGCGAACACCGGGTCCGCCACCGGAATCGTCTCCTTCCACACCAGGAGCTGCGCGAAGCCGGCAAGTCCGAGGGCGGTCACCGCGCGGAAGGGCTGTCCGCGCTCGACGACGTACCGGCGGAACACCTCGGCCCAGTTGCCCAGCCGGCCGCAGCCGTAGAGGAGGACGCCGAAGAGGATTCCCTCGTACACGCTGATGGCGTCGCGGCCCTCGACGGTGGCGGGGCTGTTGGTGCCCGCGTACCACCAGTCGCTCGGGGTGAACGCCCGCAGGGGCAGCAGGCGGTAGGGGAGGTAGCCGTTGCGCCAGAGCGACCAGAGCAGGATGCCGGCGAGTACGGAGATCAGGGCGCCGGTCACCAGCTGGCGCCCTTCGGCCTCCTCGGACTTCTCGGGGGGCGGCGGCCGGTGGCCGTACCGCCACACGCCCGGCTCCTCGGCCGGGCGCGGGGCACTCAGCCAGGCGTCGACGGACGGTACCGCCGAGGGCGCGGTGCGGGGGCGGGGCGGGACCTGCGGCAAAGGGGGCGGGGGCCCCACGGGATGCGGCACCCGCCCCGACCACGTGTCCCGGACGCCGTGCGTGCCGTCGTTCTCCATGAACCGTTCCCCCTGACCAGCCAGGTCCGTCCGCTGCCCCGGCCAATCTAGTGCCTGTGCCGACTTCCGGGCCGGGCTCACGACGGGTCCGTGCGCCGGACCGGGCCCGCGGACGGTACGCCCGGATTCGCTCCGTCTTCGTTCTGTCCGTGGCGGACAAGGACACGTCCACACCACTCCCGATCGGAGCATGACCGGTCGCCTCCGGCCCCCCTAGCCTGCAAGCAGCAGAAGCGTCACCCCCGTCGGCGTGCCCCCCGTCCGCACCACCCCCCAGGAGCCCCTCATGTCCGCAATCCCGCAGGAGCGCCGCGTCGTCACCGCGATCCCCGGCCCGAAGTCGGTGGAACTGCAGGCCCGCCGTGTCGCCACGGTCGCCGCCGGCGTGGGCTCCACGCTGCCCGTCTTCGCCGCGCGCGCCGGTGGCGGGATCATCGAGGACGTGGACGGCAACCGCCTGATCGACTTCGGCTCCGGCATCGCCGTGACGTCGGTGGGCGCCTCCGCCGAGGCCGTCGTACGCCGCGCCTCCGCGCAGCTCGCCGACTTCACCCACACCTGCTTCATGGTGACGCCGTACGAGGGGTACGTGGAGGTCTGCGAGCAGCTCGCCGAGCTGACCCCGGGCGACCACGCCAAGAAGTCCGCGCTCTTCAACTCGGGCGCCGAGGCGGTCGAGAACGCGGTGAAGATCGCCCGCGCCTGGACCAAGCGCACCGCGGTCGTCGTCTTCGACCACGGTTACCACGGCCGGACGAACCTCACGATGGCGCTGACGGCGAAGAACATGCCGTACAAGCAGGGCTTCGGCCCGTTCGCCCCCGAGGTCTACCGCGTGCCGGTCGCCTACGGCTACCGCTGGCCGACGGGTGCCGAGAACGCCGGTGCCGAGGCGTCCGCGCAGGCCATCGACGAGATCACCAAGCAGATCGGCGCGCAGAACGTCGCGGCGATCATCATCGAGCCGGTGCTCGGTGAGGGCGGTTTCATCGAGCCGGCCAAGGGCTTCCTGCCGGCCATCGCGCAGTTCGCCAAGGACAACGGGATCGTCTTCGTCGCCGACGAGATCCAGTCCGGCTTCTGCCGTACCGGCCAGTGGTTCGCCTGCGAGGACGAGGGCATCGTCCCGGACCTGATCACCACCGCCAAGGGCATCGCGGGCGGTCTGCCGCTCTCCGCCGTGACGGGCCGCGCCGAGATCATGGACGCCGCGCACGCCGGTGGCCTGGGCGGCACCTACGGCGGCAACCCGGTCGCCTGCGCCGGTGCGCTCGGCGCGATCGAGACGATGCGCGAGCTGGACCTGAACGGGAAGGCCAAGCGCATCGAGGAGGTCATGAAGGACCGTCTCTCCGCGATGCGGGACAAGCTGCCGAACGGCGACATCATCGGTGACATCCGCGGTCGCGGCGCCATGATCGCGATCGAGCTGGTGAAGTCAGGGTCCAAGGAGCCGGACGCGGAGACCGCCGGCAAGCTGGCCAAGGCCTGCCACGCCGAGGGTCTGCTGGTGTTGACCTGCGGCACCTACGGCAACGTGCTGCGCTTCCTGCCGCCGCTGGTCATCGGCGAGGACCTGCTGAACGAGGGCCTCGACATCCTCGAACAGTCCTTCGCCACTGTCTGATCCGTGCGAACGCGAATCCCCCGCGGAGAGCCGTTTCCCAGGGGATTCGCGGCAGTGGAGTGAGGGCCTGTGAAGAAGGTGTGCGAGGGCGATGGCGGGATCACGTTCCGCCTGTCCCCGCGGGCCCCGCTGCCGTACGGTTTCGGCAGATGAGAGAAACACCCCGTCCGCAGGGGACTGCGGACAGCACCGGGCCGGGGCTTCCCCAGCGCCTGTCCGGTGGCGCCTCGGCGCGCATCACCGGAGCCTCTGGTTCTGGTACTCCTCACCGATCGGACGGCCGCCCGCCCCACACCCCCCGGGGCGCGCGGCGGACCGATCCGGCCGGCCGTCCCGGAACAACCCCCCCTGTTCCCCGGCGGCCGGCCCTCCTTTTCTCCTGGACCTGCCTGATGGCGGTCCTCTTCGCCCTGACCACCTGGCAGGTGGCGGTGGCCGGCCCGTTGCTGCGGCTCGACGAGCGCGTCGGCAAGAGACTCGTCGGCCACGGCCCCCAAGGGGTCGCCCAGGTCTTCTCCGACCTCGGCGGGATGCCGGTCGCCCTGCCGGTCCTCGCCTGTGCGCTGCTGTACGCGCTGTGGCGGGGTGCCCGGGGCACCGTACTGATCGCGGCCCTGACCATGGTGGCGGTGCCGCTGGTGGTCGTACCGCTGAAGGTGTGGACCGACCGGCAGGGCCCGTTGGTTCCCTACACCGGTTACTACCCGTCCGGCCATACGGCGACCGCGGCGGTGGCGTACGGGGCGTCGGCCCTGGTCCTCATGGCGTACACGCCCCGACGCTGGATGGCGCCCGTCGCCGCCGCCCTGCTGACGGCGGCGACGGGCGCCGGTCTGATGCTGCGGGGGTACCACTGGCCGCTCGACGTGCTCGGCAGCCTGTGGCTGAGCGGTCTGCTGCTCGTCCCGCTGTGGTGCGCCCGGCGGTGGACCGGGCGGACCGGCACCGGTGGAACCGGGGACGGCCCCGGGCGGACCACCGGTACCGGTGAGGTCCCGGCCGGCGACGAATCCGCGGCCGGGAGTCCGGATCAGCCGAAGTAGGCGTCGAAGTTCCGTGCGAACTCGCCGTTGTTGAAGCGATCCCAGTTGATCGACCAGGTCATCAGACCGCGCAGTCCCGGCCAGGTGCCGTGGGTCTGGTAGCTCCCGCAGTCGGTCTTCCTCGTCAGGCAGTTCAGCGCTTTGGTGACCTCGGCAGGGGTGGTGTACCCGTTGCCGGCCTGGGTGGAAGCGGGGAGGCCGATGGCGATCTGGTCGGGCCGGAGCGCCGGGAAGATCTTCGTCTGGTCGCCGGCCACCGGGAACCCGGTGAGCATCATGTCGGTCATGGCGATGTGGAAGTCGGCGCCGCCCATCGAGTGGTACTGGTTGTCCAGACCCATGATGGAGCCCGAGTTGTAGTCCTGGACGTGCAGCAGGGTGAGGTCGTCGCGCAGGGCGTGGATCACCGGCAGATAGGCACCGGCGCGCGGGTCCTGGCCGCCCCAGGGGCCCGATCCGTAGTACTGGTAGCCGAGCTGGACGAAGAAGGTCTCCGGCGCCATGGTGAGCACGAAGCCGGAACCGTACTTGGCCTTGAGGGTCTTCACCGCCGCGATCAGGTTGACGATGGCGGGTGTGGTGGGCGAGCGGAAGTCGGTGTCACCGGTGTTCAGCGAGAGGGAGTGCCCCTCGAAGTCGATGTCCAGACCGTTCAGCCCGTAGGTGTCGATGATCTTGGACACCGAGGTGACGAAGGCGTCCCGGGCGGCCGTGGTGGAGAGCTGGACCTGGCCGTTCTGGCCACCGATCGAGATCAGCACCTTCTTGCCGGCCGCCTGCTTGGCGGCGATGGCAGCCTTGAACTCGGCCTCCGACTCGACGTTCGGACACTCGGTGACCGGGCAGAGCGAGAAGCGGATGTCGCCGGAGGTGACGGAGGTCGGCTCACCGAAGGCGAGGTTGATGACGTCCCAGGAGGCGGGTACGTCGGCCATCCGGGTGTAGCCGGAGCCGTTGGCGAAGCTGGAGTGGAGGTAGCCGACGAGCGCGTGGTCGGGCAGCCCGGCGTTGTTCCCGCCGCCGGTGGAGCCGGTGGCGGCGGTCGTCGCGGCGACGGCGGCGGACTTCGCGGACTCACCGGCCGAGTTGGTGGCGGTGACCTGGAAGCTGTACGCCGTGGACGCGGTGAGGCCGGTCACCGTGGTGGAGGTGCCGGTGACCGTGGCGACCTTCGTACCGCCCCGGTAGACCTGGTAGCCGGTGGCCCCGGAGGAGGCAGTCCAGGACAGCGGTACGGAGGTGGCGGTCGGGGTGCCGGCCGTCAGCCCGGTGGGGGCGGCGGGCACGGTGACCGGGGCGCCGCCGGGGCCGACCAGGCTGAGGTCGTCCACGTAGTAGGCGGAGGTGCCGTACCAGCCGTGGGTCCAGATGTTGACCGAGGTGGTGGCGGAGCCGGTGGTGAAGGTGGTGGTGAGCTGCTTCCACGCGCCGGAGGACTGCGTCCAGGTGGAGACGTCCGTGGTGCCGGTGCCGGTCGCGCCGAGGTAGACGTAGTCGCCCTGGACCCAGGCGCTCAGCGTGTAGGTGGAGCCCGGCTTCACCGTGACGGTCTGGGCGCAGTTGGCGTAGTCACTGCCGGCCGGGGTGGCCTTCAGCGCGGAGCTGCCGCCGTGCACCGGCGTGCTGACGGTGGTTCCGCTCCCGGCCGAGCAGGCCCAGTCGGTCAGGCCCGACTCGAAACCGCCGTTGCGCGCGAGGTCGGTGTCGGCGGCGACGGCCGCCGGGGCCACGGCGGCGAGGGTACCGGCCGCCAGCAGGCTCACGGAGAAGGCGGCCAGGGCTCTGGTGAATCGGGCAGGACATCGTGTGCGTTCCACAACTGCCTCCGTACAAGGGGGGAATGGGGCGGCGCGCACAACATGGTCCAGACCAATCGAGTTGTCAAGACCACTGGCGCCGCACCGCACGCCGCACGCCGCGCCCCACCACCACCCGCCGGACACCCCACCGGCTCATCGGCCCAGGTCACCGCCTTCCGCGTACCGTTCACGGGCCGCCAGGACAGCCGCCGCCTCGTGCATCGCGAGTTCCAGCACGACGGGGTCGGTGAGCGTCCCCGACCCGTCGGGCGGCACCAGCCAACGCACTCCCCCGACAGCCCGCCCGGGGCGCGGTACCACGATCCAGGTACCGGCCCCCAAGCCCCGCACCCCCGTGCCGATCCACCGCGCGGCGGTACCCGGCGGCACGAAGAAGCCCATCCGGGCGTCACCGAAGTCGGCCAGGACCGGGCCCGGCCGGTCGAGCAGCCGGGTGAGCACGTCGAGCGTCGGATATCCGAGCCTCGCGGACAGGACCAGCACGTCCCAGCGCCTGCCGGTGGGCAGGAGCGCGATCCCCCGCGGGCTGCGCTCCCACTCCCACGAGCAGGCGTCCGGGTCCGGCGCCGCCGATGCCAGCCAGTCCGCCGCCGCCTTCTCCACCGGACCACGCATGGCCGGCCTCCCTCTCCCGTCGGCTCCGGCACGGGGCGTGGCGGAGGTTCCACGGGAGAGAGCGCGGTGGGCGCCGATCATGACGCGGGTTTTGCTACCTGTCGGTAGTGAGCTGAGTCACAGCCGCGTATCCGCAGGTCACCAGGGCGAGACGACGCGGAAGCGGGGTCAGCTGTCGAAGCCGAGGCCGAGCCGGTCCATGGTCCGCAGCCAGAGATCGCGCCGGCCGCCGCGACGGTCGGCACGCGCGAGAGAGCGCTTGGTGAGGGAAATTCCGGCCCAGGCGAACGGCTCCGGAGGAAAGGGCATCGGCTTGGTGCGGACCATTTCCAGCGCGGTTCTCGCGGTCCTCTCCCCGGAAAGCAGATCGAGCATCACATCGGCACCGAAACGGGTCGCCCCGACTCCCAGACCGGTATATCCGGCCGCATAGGCGACCCGCCCCCGGTGGGCCGTCCCGTAAAAGGCGGAGAAACGCGAACAGGTGTCGATGGCGCCGCCCCAGGCATGGCTGAACCGCACCCCGGAGAGTTGCGGGAAACACGCGAAGAACTGCTGAGCGAGGGTCAGGAACGTCTCGGGGCGCTGGTCGAGTCCGGCGCTGATCCGGCCGCCGTAAGGATAGACGGCGTCGTATCCGCCCCACAGCACGCGGTGGTCGGCGGTGATCCGGAAATAGTGGAACTGGTGGGCGCTGCTGCCCAGCCCCTGCCGGTTCCGCCAGCCGATCGAGGCCAGCCGTCCGGGGTCCAGCGGCTCGGTCATCAACGCGTAGTCGTAGACCGGCACGGTGTAGTGGCGGACCCGCCTGACGAGCGAGGGGAAGATGTTCGTCCCCAGCGCCACCTGCCGGGCGAAGACCCGGCCGTACGGGGTGCGTACCGCCATCCCGGAGCCGGCGCGGGCCAGGTCGAGGCCGCGGGTGTGCTCGTAGATCCGTACGCCGAGTTCCCGGCAGGCCCGCTTCAGCCCCCAGGCGAGCCGCGCCGGGTGCAGCATCGCGACCCCGCGACGGTCCAGCAGTCCGCCGAGGAAGGTGGGCGAGTCGACCTCCGCGCGTACCGCGTCCCGGTCCAGGAACTCCAGCCCTCCCAGGCCCAGCTCCTCGGTCTCCCGGTGCCAGGCGAGCAGTTCGTCGAGCTGGTGCGGGGCAGTGGCGACGTCGATCTCGCCGGAGCGCTCGAAGTCGCAGTCGATGGAGTGGCGGTGGACGGTCTCCTCGATGGCGTCGAGGTTCTCGGCGCCCATCCTCTCCAGCGTGCCGATCTCACGCGGCCAGCGTTCCAGACCGTTGGCGAGACCGTGGGTGAGGGAGGCGGCGCAGAAGCCGCCGTTGCGTCCCGAAGCGGCCCAGCCCACTTCGTCGCCTTCGATCAGGACGACTTCACGTCCGGGATCGCGCTCCTTGGCCCGGAGCGCCGTCCACAGACCGCTGTAGCCGCCGCCGACGACGAGGAGGTCGCAGTACTCTTCGCCGGCGAGGGCGGGCAGGGCGTCCGGCCTGCCGGGGTCGTCGAGCCAGTAGGAGACCGGCTTGGCGCCGGCGAGGGATTCTGCCGCACTACGCATGGCTGCTGGGGCCATGGCTTCCAACTCCTTGAAAAAGGTCTGGAGAATCAGAAAGGGGATTTGTTCTTGCGCCGGTCGGCGACGAGCCTGCCGATGACGACCGCTCCCACCGCGATGATGAACATCGCGGTGCCGATGACGTTGATCTGTACCGGCGTGCCGCGCTGCGCCGATCCCCAGACGTACATGGGGAAGGTCACCGTGGAGCCGGCGTTGAAATTGGTGATGATGAAATCGTCGAAGGAGAGCGCGAAGGCGATGAGTGCGCCCGCCGCGATTCCAGGGGCGGCAATCGGCAGTGTCACCCGCAGAAAGGTCTGAGCAGGTCCAGCGTAGAGATCACGCGCGGCCTCCTCCAGCCGGGGGTCCATCGACATCACGCGTGCCTTGACCGCCGTGACGACGAAACTGAGACAGAACATGATGTGCGCGATGAGGATCGTCCAGAATCCCAGCCGGGCGCCCATGTTGAGGAAGAGCGTGAGCAGGGACGCGGCCATGACGACCTCGGGCATGGCCATCGGCAGGAAGATCAGGGAGTTGACCGTCCCGCGCGCACGGAAGCGGTAGCGGACGAGGGCGAAGGCGATCATCGTGCCGAGCACGGTGGCGCCCAAGGTGGCCCACGCGGCGAGCTGGAGCGAGAGCGAGAGGCTCCCGCAGAGGTCCGCGACGCCGCAGGGGTCCTGCCACGCGTCCAGGGAGAACCGCTGCCAGGAGTAGTTGAAACGTCCCTTGGGATCGTTGAACGAGAAGACCATCACGACGACGTTCGGGACGATCATGTAGGCGAGGGTCAGCAGCCCCACGATCACGACGAGATGGCGTCGGAGCCGGCGCATTGCGGGCATCAGACCAGGTCCTCCGTCCCGGAGCGGCGGATGTAGACGGTGACCGTCACCAGGACGACCGCCATGAGGATGAACGACAGCGCGGCGGCCGTCGGGTAGTCCAGTACCCGCAGGAACTGCGACTGGATGACGCTGCCGACCATCTTGGTGTCGGTGGAGCCGAGCAGTTCGGCGTTGACGTAGTCGCCGCTCGCCGGGATGAAGGTCAGCAGGGTGCCGGAGACGACCCCGGGCAAGGACAGCGGGAAGGTGACCTTGCGGAAGGTGGTGGCCGGGGTGGCGTAGAGATCGCTCGCGGCCTCGTGCAGCCGGCGGTCGATCCGTTCCAGCGAGGTGTAGAGCGGCAGCACCATGAACGGCAGGAAGTTGTAGGTCAGACCGCAGACGACGGCCATCGGGGTGGCTAGCACCCGGTCGGACTGGGTCCAGCCGAGCCAGCTGGTGACGTCGAGGACGTGGAGGGCGCCGAGCAGCTGTACGACCGTGCCGCCGTCGGCGAGGATCGTCTTCCACGCCAGTGTGCGGATCAGGAAGCTGGTGAAGAACGGGGCGATGACCAGAACCAGCACCACGTTGCGCCAGCGGCCCGCGTGGAAGGCGATGAAGTGGGCGAGCGGGTAGCCGAGCAGCAGGCAGAGCAGGGTGGCGGTGCCCGCGTACAGCAGGGAGCGGACGAACTGCGGCCAGTACTCGGACAGCGCGTTCCAGTAGGTGGCGAGGTGCCACGTGACCTCGTACCCCTTCTCCAGCGAGCCGGTCTGCACCGAGGTGGAGGCCTGGTAGACCATCGGCAGTACGAAGAAGACGAGCAGCCACGCCATGCCGGGGAGCAGCAGCCAGTACGGCACAAGGCGTCGGCGGACGGATGGCTTCCGGTTCTCGGCCGCGGTCGGGGTGATGTCCTCCGAGGGCGCCGGGGGCGCTTCGGTGGTGCTCATGGCGCGTCCTTGGCCGTCGCGGGGCCGTCGCCGGCGGGGGTGCCCGCGGTGGTGGTGCCGGCGAGTACCGACTGCGTCGCGTCGAGCGCGAAGGTGTGGGCAGGGTTCCAGTGCAGGACCACCTCGGCACCGGGCACCAGGCGGCCGTCGCGTTCGATGTTCTGCTGGTAGACCTGGAAAGCGGGGCCGGCCGGGCTCTCCACCAGGTACTGCGTGGAAACGCCGATGAAGCTGGAGTCGGTGATCCGCCCACTGACACGGTTGCGGCCGTCGGGTATCGACTCGACGTCGTCGGCGTGGGTGAGCGACATCTTCTCCGGCCGGATGCCGACGAGGAGCCGGCCGCCGGTGGTGGCGGGGGCGCCGCAGCGATCGGCGGGCAGCCGGAACCTCGCGCCGCCGGCCGTGACGACGAGGTCGGTGCCGGTCCGGAGGATCTCGGCTTCGATGAGGTTCGAGGTGCCGAGGAAGTTGGCGACGAAGGTGGTGCGCGGGTTCTCGTACAGGTCGGCGGGCGAACCGAGCTGCTCGACCCGGCCGGAGTTCATCACCGCGACGGTGTCGGCCATGGTCATGGCCTCCTCCTGGTCGTGGGTGACGTGCACGAAGGTGATGCCGACCTCGGTCTGGATGCGCTTGAGTTCCATCTGCATACTGCGGCGCAGTTTGAGGTCGAGGGCGGCGAGCGGCTCGTCGAGGAGCAGCACCCGCGGGTGGTTGATGAGCGCGCGGGCGACGGCGACACGCTGCTGCTGGCCGCCGGAGAGCTGGTGCGGCTTGCGGCGGGCGAGGTCGCCGAGCTGGACGAGGTCGAGCATGTCGTCCACCTGCCTCTTGACGGACTTGACGCCTCGTCGGCGCAGTCCGAAGGCGACGTTCTCGCCGACGTCCAGGTGCGGGAAGAGCGCGTAACTCTGGAAGACGGTGTTCACGGGGCGCTTGTGCGGGGGCAGCCCGGTGATGTCCCGGTCGCCGAGGTGGACGGTTCCGGTGGTGGCCTCCTCCAGTCCCGCGATCATCCGCAAGGTGGTGGTCTTCCCGCAGCCCGAGGCGCCGAGGAGGGCGAAGAAGGAACCTTCGGGGACGGTCAGGTCGAGCGGATGCACGGCTGTGAAGGAGCCGAACGTCTTGCTGATCCCGGTGAGGCGGACGTCGCCGTCCGAAGTCTGCTGTCGTGTCATGGGTCGCGGTCCCGGTGTGTTCAGGGGAATTGCAGGGCGAGGGGGGCGGGAAGGGGCAGAGCGAGGAGGGCGGGAAGGGGCAGAGCGAGGAGGGCGGGAAGGGGCAAGCAAAAAGAGCGGGAGATCCAAGAGGGGGGCGGGAGATCCAGAGGGTGCGCCGGGCCGCGGCTCAGGCGCCGATGAGCTTGGCGAACTTCTCTTCGTACGCCGTCTCCTCGTCGGTGCTCAGCGAGCGGAAGTTGCGGGACTTCGACGCCATCGCCTTGTCGGGGAGGATCAGGAGGTTGGCGGCCATCGCCGGGTCGATCTTGGCGAGCTCGTCGCGTACGCCGTCCACCGGGCAGACGTAGTTGATGTAGGCGGCGAGTTGGGCGGCGACCGGGGGTTCGTAGTAGTAGTCGATCAGTTTCTCGGCGTTGGCCTTGTGCGTGGCCTGCGCCGGGACCAGCAGGTTGTCGGTCGAGGTGATGTAGCCGGCCGAGGGGATGGCGTATCTGATGTCCGGGTTGTCCGCCTGGAGTTGGATGATGTCGCCGGCCCAGGCGACGCAGGCGGCGATGTCGCCCTTGCTGAGGTCGGCGGTGTAGTCGTTGCCGGTGAAGCGGCGTATCTGGTGGGTATCGACGCCCTTTTGCATGCGGCCGATCGCCTCGTCGTAGTCGGCGTCGGTGAAGGCGGCGGGGTCCTTGCCCAGATCCAGGAGGGTCATGCCGACCGAGTCGCGCATCTCGGAGAGGAAGGCGACTCTTCCCTTGAGCTTGGGGTCGTCGAGGAGTTGGGTGATCGAGTCGACCTTCCGGCCGCCGGTCGCCTTGATGTTGTAGGCGATGACGGTGGGGATGCCGGTCCAGGGGTACGAGTAGGCGCGGCCGGGGTCCCAGTCGGGGGCGCGGAACTGCGCGGACAGGTTCGCGTACGCGTGGGGCAGGTGGGCGGGGTCGAGTTTCTGCGCCCAGCCGAGCCGGATGAGGCGGGCGGCGAGCCAGTCGGTGACGCAGATGAGGTCGCGGCCGGTGTTCTGGCCGGCGGCCAGCTGGGGCTTGATCTTCCCGAAGAACTCGACGTTGTCGTTGATGTCTTCGGTGTACTTGACCGTGATCCCGGTACGGCGCCGGAACTCGTCGAGGGTGGGGTGGCTCTTCTCGTCCTCGCCGGTGTCCATGTACTCGGTCCAGTTGGAGAAGGCGACCGTCTTCTCCTGGGCCGAGCGGTCGTCGGACGCGGCCCCGGTGTCTCCCTCACGCTTGGCCGGCGGGATGCCGCAGGCGCTCAGCGTGCCGATCCCGCCGAGGGCGAGGGCGCCCAGGCCGGACGCGCGCAGGAGCGAACGCCTGGTGAGGGCGGAGCGGCCGTTGGTGAGGCTGCGGCGCAGGGCCGCGTCCAGGGCGGCGCCCTGACCCTCCGGCTCGTAACGGTACATACGGGTTGTTCTCCTCTCGGGTGATTCTGCCGCCGCGGCGACGCTGTTACCGGTCCCCGAAGATCGTGCGGTGCCAGTCCTTCCGGGCGACCGCGGTGTTGTCGTACATCACGTGCTTGATCTGCGTGTACTCCTCGAAGGAGTACGACGACATGTCCTTGCCGAAGCCGCTGGCCCCGTACCCGCCGTGCGGCATGTCGCTGACGACCGGGATGTGGTCGTTGATCCAGACGCAGCCGGCCCGGAGTTCGCGGGTGGCCCGGCCGGCGCGGTAGAGGTCCCGGGTCCAGGCAGACGCGGCGAGGCCGTAGGGGGTGTCGTTGGCGAGCCGGATTCCTTCGTCGTCGGTGTCGAAGGGCAGAGCCACCAGGACCGGTCCGAAGATCTCGGCGGTGACGATCTCACTGTCCCGGCCGGCTCCGGTGATCAGGGTCGGCCGGTAGTAGGCGCCTCCGGCGAGGGCGCCGCCGGGGGCCTCGCCGCCGGTGACGACGGTGGCGGTGGCCCGGGCGCGCTCCACGAACCCGGCGACCCGGTCGCGCTGGGCGTGGCTGATCAGCGGTCCGAGATCGGTGCGGGGGTCGCCGGGGTCGCCGAGGCGGACGGTCTCCATCAGCTCGGCGACGCCGGTCACGAAGGCCTCGTACAGCGGGCGCTGGACGTAGGCGCGGGTGGCGGCGGTGCAGTCCTGGCCGGTGTTGATGAGCGCTCCGGCGACGGCTCCGTGGACCGCCGCGTCGAGGTCGGCGTCGTCGAAGACCACGAACGGGGCCTTGCCGCCGAGTTCGAGGTGGAGGCGCTTGACCGTGGCGGCGGCGAGGGCGGCGACCCGCTTGCCGACGGCGGTGGAGCCGGTGAAGGAGGTCATCACCACGTCGGGGTGGGACACCAGACACTCACCGGCGTCCTTCCCGGTGCCGCTGACGATGTTGACGACGCCGTCCGGAATCCCGGCCTCCGTCGCGGCCCCCGCGAACATCAGGGCCGTCAGCGGGGTGATCTCCGCGGGCTTCAGCACGACGGTGTTGCCCGCCGCGATCGCCGGCAGGATTTTCCACGCGGCCATCTGGAGCGGGTAGTTCCAGGGAGCGATCGAGCCGATGACTCCGAGGGCCTCGCGGCGTACGTACGAGGTGTGGTCACCGTCGTACTCACCGGCGGATTTCCCCTCCAGGTGACGGGCGGCCCCGGCGAAGAAGGCGGTGTTGTCGATGGTGCCGGGCACGTCGAAGCCTTGGGCGAGCTTGATCGGCTTGCCGCACTGGAGCGATTCGGCACGGGCGAACGCGTCGGCCCGCGCGGCGAGTACGGCCGCGAGCCGGTGAAGCGCGTCGGAGCGTTCGGCCGGGGTGGCCCCGGACCAACCGGGGAAAGCGTCGCGCGCGGCGCCGACGGCGTCGTCCACGTCGGCGGTGGAGGCGAGTTCGTAGGTCAGCACGGTCGCGCCCGTCGCCGGATCCACCACGTCCTGGAACCGGCCGGAGGTTCCCGGGCGCAGCTTCCCACCGATGAACTGGGCGCCGTCCGCGAAACGATCGCGCAGCAGGGAGGCGGTGTGCATGGGTTCTCCTCCGGAGCCGGAGCTGTCCACCGCACGCAGTCCGGTGGGACTTCTATTCGAGTTGACTGTCGATCCTGACAGAATGGCATGCTTGCAACAAGGGATTCCGTTGTTTCCTTTTGGTTACACAACGATATCTGTTGATCCTCCCTCTCTGAGCAGGGAGAATCCACGACCCACCGTCAGTGGCGGATGAAAGAGTCGGCCTCATGGAGAGCAGGAAGAGCAGCCTCGGGGAGAGCGGACTCGGGGAGAGCGGGCTCGTGGGAAGCGGGCTCGTGGAGGGCGGGGCTGCCATGCGGAGCGGGAACGGCCCGGAACACGACGAGTACCCGGACCCCGGGGAGCTGAGGCGGCGGCTCCTGGCGTTGGCCGTGAGTGGCAAGCGGGTCAAGTACCTCCTGTTCTGGGGCCACCGCCCTCTTCCGGACGGCACTCTGGGTGCGTCCTGCCTCAGCCAGTGGTGGCCGTCGGAGTTCACCGTCGGCGAAGTGACGTACCCCTCGGCCGAGCACTGGATGATGGCGGGCAAGGCGAGGCTGTTCGGCGACGCCGAGGCGGAGGCTGCCGCACGGGAGGCCCGCTCCCCGGCTGCCGCGAAGAAGGCGGGGCGCCTGGTCCGGGGCTTCGACGAGGACGTCTGGGCACGGGAGCGCTTCGGCCTCGTGGTGGCGGGCAGCGTCCACAAGTTCGGCCAGGACCCGGAGCTGCGCGCGTATCTGCTTGCCACCGGTGACCGTGTCCTGGTGGAGGCGAGCCCGCTGGACCGGATCTGGGGCATCGGGCTGGCGAAGGACGACGAGCGGGCCGAGGACCCCGGGCGGTGGCGCGGGCTGAATCTGCTGGGCTTCGCGCTGATGGAGGCGCGGGAGCGGCTCCGGCACGGGGCCCCGATGCCGGGAACGCCAGGGCCGGCCTGAGCCCCGTCCGGCCCGCGCACTGATCCCCCGGCGCTGAGACCCTTCCGGTCCAGGCCCTGATCCCTGGACCTGGTCCCCGTCCGGGCCGCTGTCGCGGTCGAGCGCCCCGGGCGGATCTGCCGCGTCAGCCCCGGTCGATCACCAGCGAGGTGGCGTACGGAGCGTCGTACGAACCGTCGTCCTCCTGGACCGGATCTCCCATCATGGTGATGGACCAGATGACGAGCCCGAGGAACGCCGCACCGACGAGGATGCCGACCGCCCCGGTGATGATGCCCGTGAGCGCCTGGCCGCCGTTGTTGGCCTCGCCCCGTTGCGCGCGCTTGCGGCCCAGGATGCCGAAGATCACGGCCAGCACCCCCAGGATGATGCTCACGCCCCACATGAAGAAGAGGCAGATCGAGATGATGCCCAGCACCAGCGCGGTGACGCCCATGCCGTTCGCCGGCACGGGCGCCCAGACTCCCTGGCCGCCGTACGCGTCGTAGCCGGTGTAGGCGGGGTAGGGCTGAGCCTGCGCCGGGTAACCGTACTGGCCCATCGGCTGCTGGCCCGGGCCGTTCGGGGATACCGGCGGCGGGGGCATCGCCGACGGCCCCGGCCCGTAACCGCCCTGCGCGGGCGGCGGGGGCATCGCTTCGGGTCCCGGCCCGTAACCGCCCTGCGCGGGCGGAGGGCCGAAGCTTCCTGCGCCCGGGGCCGTCCAGGCACCCTGCTGCCGGCTCGCGACGCCTGGCCCGGCGGCGATGGTCGGCTGGTCGTGAACCGCGGGCGGACGGACGTCTCCGCCCTGCTTGCCCAACTCGACCCTGCCGTCCGGCGCCGCCCAGGGATCGCGGGGCGCCTCTGCGCCCGCGGGCGGCTCGGTGTTCTCTGACATGTGACTCCCCCCTCGTGGTCACGTCATGCTACGGCCCGGCCATGGCCTTCCGGAGCCGCCTACGATTACCGGTGCCACCGGCGGCCCCCGCCGGAGAATCCGGGCGCCCTGGGCGGCCGGCGCCGGCGTACCGAGAACCACCGGAGACCTCTGATGACCGACCCCCACCCCTTCATCTCGGGGCTGCCCAAGGCCGAACTCCACGTACACCACGTCGGCTCCGCCTCCCCCCGCATCGTGGCCGAACTGGCCGCCCGTCACCCCGATTCCAAGGTGCCCAACGACCCCGAAGCGCTGGCCGATTACTTCACTTTCACGGACTTCGGCCACTTCATCCAGGTGTACCTCTCGGTGGTGGACCTGGTCCGCACGCCCGAGGACGTCCGGCTGCTCACGTACGAGGTCGCCCGTGACATGGCCCGGCAGAACATCCGGTACGCCGAGTTGACCGTGACCCCGTACAGCTCCGTCAAGCGCGGCATCCCCGAACAGGGCTTCATGGAGGCGATCGAGGACGCCCGCAAGGCGGCCGAGGCGGAGTTCGGCACCGTGCTGCGCTGGTGCTTCGACATCCCCGGGGAGGCTGGGCTCGAGTCCGCGGAGGAGACCGCCCGGCTGGCCGTGGACCTGCGGCCCGAGGGGCTGGTCTCGTTCGGGCTGGGCGGACCCGAGGTGGGTGTGGAACGCCCGCAGTTCAAGCCGTACTTCGACCGCGCCATCGCCGCCGGGCTGCACTCGGTGCCGCACGCCGGTGAGACCACGGGCCCGCAGACGGTGTGGGACGCGCTGACGGCGCTGCGCGCCGAGCGCATCGGGCACGGCACGACCTCCGTGCAGGACCCGGCCCTGCTCCAGCACCTCGCGGAACGGCGCATCCCGCTGGAGGTCTGCCCGACGTCCAACATAGCGACGCGCGCGGTGGCGGACCTGGACGCCCACCCGATCAAGGAGATGGTCGCGGCCGGCGTGCTGGTCACCGTCAACAGCGACGACCCGCCGATGTTCGGCACCGACCTCAACAACGAGTACGCCGTGGCGGCCCGCCTGCTGGACCTCGACGAGCGCGGGATCGCGGAGTTGGCGAAGAACGCCGTGGAGGCTTCCTTCATGGACCCCGCCGGGAAGCGGAAGCTGGCAGCCGAGATCGACACGTACACGACGCAGTGGCTGGCGGCGACCAGTCGCTGAACCGGTCGCCGCCCCGGGGCACCGGACCGGCCCCCGAACCGGTCGCTGTCCCGGGTCGCCGCCCCCGGACGCCGCCCCGGACGTGACAATGGCCCCATGACACGCACCGTCACCGCCGTGGGGCATCGCGGAGATCCCTACCGCGTCCGCGAGAACACCCTGTCCTCGATCCGGTCCGCCCTGGAACGGGGGGCGGACGCGGTCGAGATCGACGTCCGGGTGACCCGGGACGGGGTCCCCGTACTGCTCCACGACGCCACGCTGGAACGGCTCTGGGGCATCGACCGGCGACTGGACGCTCTCGACCACGCCGAGTTGTCGGAGCGCACCGGCGGCGGGGTACCGACCCTGCGCGAAGCGCTGGCCGCGGCCGGCCCGCATCGGGTGATGGTGGACCTGCCCGGCTCCACCGACGCCTCCGTGCGGACGATCGTGGGTACGGTGCGCGAGTGCGGGGCGGGTGACCGCGCCTACTACTGCGCCGGACCCGACGCGATGCTGCGGGTACGCGCCAACGACCCCTCGGCCGAGATCGCCCTGACCTGGACGACCCTCGCCCCGCCCCGCCCCGAACTCCTCGCGGCGATCGGCCCGCACTGGTTGAACTACCGGTTCGGGCTGGTGACGCGGGACCTGGCGGACCGCGTTCACCGGGACGGCCTGCTCGTCTCCGCCTGGACGGCCGACACCGGGCGCACCATGCGGCGGCTGGTCTCCCGCGGGGTCGACTCGATCACCACCAACCGGATCGACGTGCTGCGCAGCCTGCTCGCCGGCTCCGCTCCGGGCCCGGGTGACTGACCTCCGCACGCCACCTCTTCCCGGCCGTCGTCCGGCACAATGACCGCCGGGTCCGCCGCCGCGCGCGGACCCGTGACCGGGGGCGTGGTGGGCGTACGGGAGAAGTGGCGACGGACACGCGCCAGGTGGCAGGACCGCCCCCGGGCGGCGGACGCCGGGGTGGCGCTGCTGGTCCAGGCGGCGGTGAGCGTGCCCTGGCTGCTGCCCCGCGGCCCCGGCCAGGAGCCGGCGGACCTCACCGCCTACCTGCTGACGACGGTGACGGTGCTGCCGCTGCTGTGGCGCAGCCGGGCACCGGCCACGGTGCTGCTGGCCTGCATGGGGACTCTGGGGCTCTACACGGCGGCGCTGGACGGACCGGGGCAGACCCTGCCGTACACGGCGCTGGTCGCCCTCTACACGGTGGGCTCCGCATGCCCCTCCCCGCGCCGGCAGACCCTGCTGGTCCTCTCCCTCGCGACGGTCTTCCCCGCCACCGCGTGGAACACGGGTGAGCTCCGCGAACTGGTCTTCTCCCTCATCGTCCTCACCGGCTCCTACGGCTTCGGCCGGCTCGCCCGCGTCCGCCAGGAGTACACACGGGCCGTGGAAGAACGGGCCGAACAGCTGGAGTTGACGCGTCACGCCGAGGCCGAGCGGGCCGCTGTCCGCGAACGGGCCCGGATCGCGCGGGAGATGCACGACGTCCTGGCGCACGCCGTGAGCCTGATGGTGGTGCAGGCCGAGGCGGGGCCGGTGGCCGTACGTACGGCTCCGGAGCGTGCGGAGGCAGCCTTCGAGGCGATCTCGGAGGCGGGGCGGGACGCGATGACCCAGCTGCGCCGCATGCTGGGGGTACTGCGCGAGGACGGGCCGGCGGCCACCTGCGCACCTCTCGAACCACAGCCGGGTGTGGGTGAGTTGCCCGCGCTGATGGAGCGGGTACGGGCAAGCGGTTCGGAGGTCTCCTACACGGTGACGGGCTCCGTCCGGACGATTCCGTCCGACGTGGGCGCGGCCGTGCACCGCATCGCGCAGGAGGCGCTGACCAATACCGTGAAGCACGCGCCCGCCTCGCCGGTCACGGTGGAACTCAACTACGGTACGCGTGAGTTGACGCTGGTGGTGACGGACTGCGGGGGCGGCGACTCCGTGGCCGCCCCGTCGGCGTCGTCGCCGTGGTCGCCGTCACCGTGGTCGCCATTGCCGTGGTCGCCGTCACCGTGGTCGCCGTCGCCCGGGGGGTTCGGTCTGGTCGGGATACGGGAGCGTGCCGCGGCGCACGGCGGATCTGCTCGTACCGGGCCCGCGCCGGGGGGCCGCGGTTTCCGGGTGTCGGCCACGATCCCCTTCGCCTTTCCCGTTCAGGAGGACGGAAGTTGACGATTCGCGCAGTGGTGGCCGACGACCAGGAACTGGTGCGCAGCGGCTTCTCCATGATTCTCGACGCGCAGCCGGACATCGAGGTGGTCGCGGAGGTGGGCGACGGGGCCGGGGCGGTGGCCGCGGTACGCGCGCTCGGGCCGGACGTGGTGCTGCTGGACGTCCGGATGCCGGTCATGGACGGCATCGAGGCATGCCGGACGATCAGCGCGGAGAGCGACTGCCGGTCCGTCATGCTCACCACCTTCGACACGGACGCCTACGTGTTCGAGGCTCTGCGCGCGGGGGCGAGCGGCTTCCTCCTGAAGGACGTACGCCGGGACGATCTCGTCCACGCGGTGCGGGTGGCGGCGGCCGGGGACTCCTTGCTGGCGCCGTCCGTGGCCCGTCGGCTGATCGCCGAGTACACGGCGCGCCCGGCACCGGCTGCCGCGTCCGCCACGGCCGCCCGGCTCGCCGGTCTGACCGGCCGCGAACGGGAGACCCTGCTGCATCTGGCGCGCGGCCTCTCCAACGCGGAGATCGCGCGGGCGCTCGTCGTGAGCGAGCACACGGTGAAGACGCATGTGGGCAACGTGCTGTCCAAGCTGGGCCTCCGCGACCGCGTCCAGGCGGTCATCTGCGCCTACGAGACGGGCCTGGTGGTACCGCTCGCCCGGGAGAGGGAGGCTCCCCCGGGCGAGGGAGGAGACTCCCACGCGTCCCTCGCTCGGGGGAGGCAGGCTCCCCCGGACAAACCCTCGCTCGGGTGATCCGCCGCGAACCCGGGATCAACAGGATGGAGTCACCGAAGAGTGACGACATCCCGCGACGGAGACTCCGATGAAGACCCGCACCCGCACACTGCTCGCCTCGTCCCTGATCCTCGGCGTCCTGGCCGGCCCGGCCGCCGTACCGGGCCACGCGGCGACCGGTACGCCCGCCGCCTGCCCCGCCCCGGCACCGGCCAGAGCCGTCGCCGGCGACACGTCCGGCCCCGGCGGCACATCCCTCGCCAAAGACGCGCTCGGCCTCGACACCCACGCACTGACGGAGGCGATCGCGGGGCTTCCCCGCGAGGACGCGACCGCCGCGCTCGTCCGGGTAGGAGGTTCGGACGGCACCTGGCGGGGCAGCGCGGGCGTGCACGATCTCGTCTCCGGCCGGCCCGCCGACCCCGGCGCCCGCTTCCGGGCGGGCTCCGTGACCAAGGTCTTCACCGCGGCGACGGTCCTCCAGCTGGCCGGTGAGCACAAGCTGTCGCTGGACCGCTCCGTCCGCTCCTACCTCCCCGGCCTCGTCCCGCCCACGTACGCCGGGGTCACCGTGGGCCGGCTGCTCAATCACACCAGCGGCATACCAGCGGCCGACATGCCGGGTGGGACGGTGGAGGAGTGGTACGCCCACCGCTTCGACCCGCACACCCCGCAGGAGATGGTGGCCTCCGCGACCGCGAAGGAGCCGGAGTTCGCGCCGGGCCGGAGCCAGCACTATCTGAACATCAACTACACCCTGCTGGGCCTGCTGATCGAGAAGGTCACCGGCGACCGTTACGCCCATCAGGTCTCGGTACGCATCCTGCGCCCGCTCGGCCTGGATTCGACCTACTACCCCGAGGGCGAGGCGCGCATCCGGGGCCCGCACAACCACGGCTATCAGCTCTTCCCAGCAGCCGACGGCACGAGCGAGCTGCGGGACGTCTCGGTCTGGGGGACGGCTGACGCGTGGGCGGCGGGGGACATCGTGTCGACCACCGCCGACCTGGAGCGTTTCACGCGGGCGTTGTTCCAGGGCCGGGTGGTGCGCGGCCCGCTGCTGGAGAAGATGTTCACCCTGCCCGACAGCTCCGTGCGCACGTACGGATCCTGTGACCCGGCCCCATACAGCTCCGGGCTCTCGGAGATGACGCTGGGCGGGCGGGAGGTCTGGGGGAAGACGGGCGGCCGCTACGGCTACAACACCGTCATGGCCGCGACCCGGGACCTGTCGAGGACCCTCGTCTACAGCGTCAACTCCACGGACGCCAAGGGCGAGGAGCTGAACCCCACGGCCCTGGGCATCGTCGTGGCGGCGTACGGCCCCCCGTCCGCGCACTGAACCACCGAGGGACCGGACCGGCTCCTCACCCCGCCGGAACGGGCGCCCGCCGGACAGGCGGCCCGCCGGCGGCACTCCCCGCAGCCTCCAGCCTCTTGATCATCCGCCGCACCACGAGCAACGGGACCACTCCGAAGACACCGAACGACATGTCGATGACCGTCCACCAGAACGGAATACCCCTCAGCGGCCCGCAGATCAGGGCGAGGGGCATGATGCCGGCGCAGGCGATCATGCCGAACTCCACGACCCAGACATTACGGACCGGATCACGGTAGGGCCCGTAGAACGCCACGGCGATGACGAGATGGGCGAAGGCCAGCCAGTCGGTCCCGTACAGCACGAAGGGGTGGCGCGCGTCGGCGTCGTCGAGCCCGGTGCGCACCCGGGTGATCCACTCCATGAGAGCGGGCAGGTGCTCGGGGACCGGTGACGCGGAGGAGGCCAACAGCTCCTCGGTCCAGCGGAGTTCGTGCACGAGCGGGAAGGCGGTGAGCCCGCTCAGCACCAGGCAGACGATGAAGACGACCAACCACACGCGTATGCGCCGCAATAGGGCTCGCTCGCTCATGCCCCGCACTCTACGCCGTCCTTGAACGCGTTCAAAAGGGCCCCGGGGGCCCGTCCCGTACCCCGGAGACGCCGAACGGCCCCCGGGCGACCGGGGGCCGTCGGGGAGCCGCGCGGCGCGGACCCGGGAGGGCTGCCGGGCC
>NZ_JBSFVR010000093.1:0-23678 GCF_053592415.1 Streptomyces sp. NPDC002690
GGGCCCTGGTGCCGTACGGCACCAGGGCCCCGAAGGAACTGCTACACCATCGGCCGGCTTCGGTACAGCGCCGGCCTTCTTGTTCCGCACCGTCTCGCGGCGGACGGCCGCGGGTGCGGGGATCGCGTGTGTTCGACCGGAGACCACCTCACTCCTCGATGTCCTGCGGTACCCGGGCTCCACAATCCGCCCGGGCGATCCTGATGGCGCCCGTCCCTCCGTTCTTCCCTCCGGGACGGCCCGCTCGTCGAGCGGGCCGCGTGCGGCCGACGCCGCGCACCCCGAGCGAGTTGCGGGACGTCCCGCGGCGGCCCCTGATCACTGCCGGGCCACCCGGTCCGGTCGTCAGCCCCGTCGCCCTTCCTGCACCTGTCCTGGCTCCGGGACTCCACCACCGCACCGACGTGCGTACTGCCGTCCTGTACGTACCGCTGCCCGGCGGTTCGTCTCTGCCGGGCCCTGCTGTCTCTCTGGGCTACGGGAGAAACCCTAGCCACGCTATTTATCAATGTCTACTGTCACCGCTGTAGATTTCTTCGCCGTGTCCGGAGAGGTATTCGCCCTCGGGTGCCCTCCCGCAGTGACGCCCGGTGGTGTACGTCAGCCTCGGCGGCGAGGCCGGACCGCTCGCTCCCGGCCTGCCGGAGCTGGTGCGGGTGGCTGGTCCGCGATCCCCGATCTCGCCGGTCCGTACGGCCGATTCGGGGGGGCGGTCGGCTGCGGAACAGGCCCACTCGACAGGCTCACTCGGTAAACCCCTACCCTCGGCCGGTATGACAAGCCCCCCGCCCGCGCCGAAGTCGCGCTTTCTCGTCCTGCACGACTACGGCATGGGCGGTGCGTGGTGGTGGGTCCACGCGCGATCGTCCCGGGAGATCCTTGAGACCTTCGCGGAAGTCGAGGTGGTCGGCAGTCCGGAGGCCATTCAGTGGGCGGGCCGGGAGCCGGACGAAGTCGACATTGACGAGCCGACCATGCCACCGGGCCTGGACGGGTTGCGGGCCAAGCGCGTTGCCCAGCGTGGCCGCCCCGGTTTCGGCGCGCTCGCGGACCGGAGCATCGTGCACCTCCGGCGTCGCTGGGACGGCGACGGCGACGAACCGGCGACCTACCTCTTGGAGGTCGGCTCCGACGGCCGAAGGTTGCGTCAGGTGGAACTCGGTGACGACGGAACCGCGGCGAGGAGCGGCCCGGACGACTGGTCGTTCAATCCGCCGGTCGTGGACCTCTTCGATCCTGAGTGGGCGGACATGGGAATACAGCCGGACGAGTTCGAGGCGGCATGGCTCCGAGCGCGTCACGCCGGCAGTGGGCGATGAGGGCCGTCGCCACCGCGCGCCGGAGCAGGACGGGCGCTACGGCACCGCCTTGAAGAGGTGGCCCACCTGACCCCGGATTCCTACGGGTGGACTCTGCGTCTTCGGGCCGCGGTGAGGGCTGCCGCGCGTCATGGTGAGGGGCCGATCGCGCGGTCGCGGAACTCCTGGAAGGCGTGCAGGCCCGAGAGTTCTCGTGGAGTGATCAGGTCTCCCGTGGAGCAGTCCAGGGCCTTGCATTCGAGGGCGCCCGCGAGACGGAAGACGGGTGTGAGCACGTCGTCGCCGGAGCCGCGGACGTGGAGCATGATCGAGTCCACGGGGTCCTCCTCGCCGATGTTGAGCTCGATGGACCACGTGGGTCCGAGGAGTTCGCCCCGGACGGGGTCCGAGAGGTCGGCTTCGGGGGCGGCCCGGCGCACGGCCGCGAGGACGTCCTGCTGCCGGCCGAGCGGGGGCGAGGCGCAGTCGTCGGGTACGTCCTGCGCTGAGGCGATGCGGTCGGGCAGGCGGAGGAGGAGAACGTCCCAGCTCATGTGGACCCTTACGGACGGGTAACCGGCGGTTGAACTGCCACGGGGAAGTCAGCTCAGGTGGAGTTGTTCTCCCGGAGGCTGGGGCGTGAGTGTGCTGCGGAGCCGGTTGATGGTCGCCTGCCAGGGGCCGCCGTCCGGTTCGGCCCAGAGTTCCAGGAGTTCGGACGGTTCGGTAACCACGCGGTCCAGGGCCTGGAGGGCGAGGGCGCGCAGACCGGTGAGATCGGGGAGCGGTTCGTCCGGTCCGTAGTGGGGGTGAGCGGGCTCGCCGCCAGGGAATTGCGCGGCGACCAGGGCGGCTGCGGCGATGGCTTCATCGGCGACGTCCGCGTCGAGGTCGTCGGTGGTGTCGGCTGCTCGGGCGAGTGTGTCTCGGACCAAGCCCTGACGCCTGTCCGGGGAGGCGTCGTCGAGGTCGCCGCACCAGTCCGCCGCGGTGTCGTTGTCGAAGGGGCCGACGTCCCAGGTGCCCATGTGTCTCTCCTGATCGTGACGATGTCCGGGCATCGTGACAGGTGCTACCGACATCAGCCCCGCTCTGGGCGGAAGGGGCGCGACGGATCCTTGCGGGACTTGACCCCGTGCGCCGGCGCCGAGTCCTCGGACCGCGCCGCCCACATGCCCGAGAGCGGAAGGGGTGCGGTGCCTGCCCGTACGGGACGACCACTCCCTGATCGCTCACAGCGAACATCTCATGGGGAACATTCCTCGGCTCACAAGCATTGAGCGTGCATAGCTCAACTTGACTGCCGAAGGGAAGATCATGGCTACCGACACCAAGGCGTCCACCCCGTTCGACCTGCCCGTGCTGCCGCTCGACGACGAAGTCGTGCTGCCGGGCATGGTGGTTCCTCTCGATCTTTCCGACAGCGAGGCCCGCGCCGCCGTCGAAGCCGCGCAGGCTGCCGCCAGTGAGGGCAGCAAGCCCGAGGTGCTTCTTGTTCCGCGCATCGACGGCAGATACACGGGGACCGGTGTCCTCGGTACGGTCGAGCAGATCGGGCGGCTCTCCGACGGGGACCCCGGGGCGATCGTGCGGGCCCGTTCGCGGGTGCGGATCGGCGCCGGTACGAGCGGTCCGGGCAGGGCCCTCTGGGTCGAGGCGACCCGGATCGACGAGAACGTGCCCGACCCGCTGCCGGGCGCCGTCGCCGAGCTGGTCACGGAGTACAAGGCACTCGCCACCAGCTGGCTGAAGAAGCGGGGAGCCTGGCAGGTCGTCGACCGGGTCCAGCAGATCGAGGGCGTCTCCGCGCTCGCCGACAACTCCGGTTACTCGCCCTTCCTGACCACCGCGCAGAAGGTGGAGCTGCTGGAGACCACGGACGCCGTCGCCCGGCTGAAGCTCGCCGTGCGGTGGCTCGGCGAGCACCTCGCCGAGCAGGACGTGGCCGAGTCCATCGCGAAGGACGTCCAGGAGGGCGTCGACAAGCAGCAGCGCGAGTTCCTGCTGCGGCGCCAGCTCGACGCCGTACGCAAGGAGTTGTCGGAGCTCAACGGCGATCCGGGGGACGAGTCCGACGACTACCGCACCCGGGTCGAGGCCGCCGACCTGCCCGAGCACGTCCGCGAGGCCGCGCTCAAGGAGGTCGAGAAGCTGGAGCGGTCCTCGGACCAGAGCCCCGAGGGGTCCTGGATCAGGACCTGGCTGGACACCGTCCTGGAGCTGCCCTGGAACGAGCGGACCGAGGACGCGTACGACATCAGGGGCGCGCGGGCGACCCTGGACGCCGAGCACGCCGGACTCGTGGACGTGAAGGAACGCATCACCGAGTACCTCGCGGTCCGCAAGCGCCGGGCCGACCGGGGCCTCGGCGTCGTCGGCGGGCGGCGCGGCGGAGCGGTGCTGGCCCTCGTCGGGCCTCCCGGGGTCGGTAAGACCTCGCTCGGGGAGTCCGTCGCGCACGCCATGGGGCGCGAGTTCGTCCGGGTGGCGCTCGGCGGCGTCCGGGACGAGGCGGAGATCCGGGGCCACCGGCGTACGTACGTCGGGGCGCTGCCGGGACGTATCGTCCGGGCGATCAAGGAGGCCGGCTCGATGAACCCGGTCGTGCTGCTCGACGAGATCGACAAGGTCGGCTCCGACTTCCGGGGCGACCCGGCCGCGGCCCTGCTCGAAGTGCTGGACCCGGCGCAGAACCACACCTTCCGGGACCACTACCTGGAGGTCGAACTCGACCTCAGCGACGTGGTCTTCCTCGCCACCGCCAACGTCCTGGAGGCCATCCCGGAGGCGCTGCTCGACCGCATGGAGCTGGTCAGGCTCGACGGGTACACCGAGGACGAGAAGGTCGTCATCGCCCGCGACCACCTGCTCCCGCGCCAGCTGGAGCGGGCCGGCCTGGAGAAGGACGAGGTCGTGCTGGAGGAGTCGGCGCTGCGCAGGCTGGCCGGCGAGTACACCCGCGAGGCGGGCGTACGGAACCTGGAGCGGGCCGTCGCCCGACTGCTGCGGAAGGTCGCCGCCCAGCACGAACTGGGAGACCGGGAGCTGCCGTTCACGGTCACCGACGCAGACCTGCGGGGACTGATCGGACGGCCGCACCACGTGCCCGAGTCCGCTCAGGACCCGGCCGAGCGCAGGACCGCCGTGCCGGGCGTGGCCACCGGTCTCGCGGTCACCGGAGCGGGCGGTGACGTCCTCTTCGTGGAGGCCTCGCTGGCCGACCCGGAGACCGGGGCGTCCGGACTGACCCTCACCGGTCAGCTCGGCGACGTGATGAAGGAGTCCGCGCAGATCGCCCTGAGTTTCCTGCGCTCGCACGGCGCGGAGCTGGAACTGCCGGTCGCCGATCTCAAGGACCGGGGCACCCACATCCACTTCCCGGCGGGCGCGGTCCCGAAGGACGGTCCGAGCGCCGGCATCACGATGACGACCGCGCTGGCCTCGCTGCTCTCCGGGCGGCTGGTCCGCACGGACGTGGCGATGACCGGTGAGGTCTCGCTGACCGGGCGGGTCCTGCCGATCGGCGGCCTGAAGCAGAAGCTGCTGGCCGCGCACCGGGCGGGCATCACCACCGTGGTGATCCCCAAGCGGAACGAAGCCGATCTGGACGACGTCCCGGCCGAGGTCCTGGAGAAGCTGGAGGTGCACCCGGTCACCGACGTCCGCCAGGTGCTGGAGATCGCCCTCGCCCCGGCCGGCGCCGGCGCGGAGGCCGGTGCGGACGAAGGCGCGGAGAAGGTTCCGGCCGCGGCGTGAGCGGCACGGCGTGACGGACGTGCCGCCGCGCGCGTGACCGGTACGGACGGCCCGTCGCCCCCGGAACCCCGGGGCGGCGGGCCGTTCCCTCGTGCGGCGGCACACCGGATCAGGGGCGGTAGATCGTGCCCGGCTCGGGCTCGGCGGGGGCCATCAGCTCGGGGACGGTGACGAAGGTGTAGCCGCGTTCCCGCAGGGCGTCGATGATGCCGGGCACGGCGGGTACCGACCCCTTGTATATGTCGTGGAGGAGGATGATGCCGTCTCTGCTCGCCTGATCCAGAATGCGCTTCTCGATCAGCGCGGAGTCGGTGGTCGAGTAGTCCTTGGCGGTCGCGCTCCACAGGATCTGGGAGAGCCCCAGATCCTTGCTGATCTCCGAGACGGTGTCGTCGGTACGGCCCTGGGGCGGACGCATCAGCCGGGGCCTCTTCCCGGTGATCTTCGCTATGGCGTCCTGCGTCTTCTCCAGCTCGGCCCGTATCTCGTCCGGCTTCTTGTCGGTGAGGATCTCGTGCGACCAGGTGTGGTTGGCCACCTCGTGGCCCTCGTCCGCGATGCGCCGCACGGTGTCGGGGTGCTTGAGGACGTGGTTCTTGCCCAGCAGGAAGAAGGTCGCGTGGACCTTCTTCTCCTTGAGCACGTCCAGCAGGTGCGGGGTGTCCGCGCCGGGCCCGGCGTCGAAGGTCAGGGCGATGCACTTCGCGACACGGCAGTCCACCGGGCCGGGTTCGCCCTTCCCGTCGGAGGCCGCCTCCTCACGGGCCGATGCGGGTGCGGTGGTGGCCATGGAGCAGCCGCCCAGGGCGAGTGCGAGCGCGGCCACCAGGGCGGTGGGCAACCACCTGTGCGGGTGGGGTGTCCTTCTGGGCAAGGCGGGTCCATCCATCGGTCGGCACGGCGCGGTACAGCCGTACGTCCGGTACGGCAGCCCGGACTATACATACTGCGTATACAGTGAGTGCATAGTGGGGGTCGCAAGCCTTGCGGAACATCGCGGCCCCGGCGACGACGGGCGTCACCGGGGCCACGGGCGTTCAGCGGTGCGGGAGGTGGCGACGTGTCAGCCGTTCGCCAGGGCCTGCACGCGGTCAAGGGCGCCGTTGAACTTGTCGTGGTCCCCGACCGTCGGGCCCGTCGAGGTGTACTGCCAGATCGTGTAGTAGTCCCAACCGGCGGGCAGTTCGCCCACCGTGGTGTTGTAGCGGGCCACCCACAGCGGGTTGGTGGCGCCGAAGCCCGCGTTGTTGCCGGTGCACGTCGTCCACCAGCTGGTCGCCGTGTAGATCACCGCGTCCCGCCCGGTGCGCGCCTTGTAGGTGTTCACGAAGTCGCGTATCCAGGCGACCATCGCGGCCTGCGTCTTGCCGTAGCACTGGTCCCCGTACGGGTTCCACTCGATGTCCAGCACGCCCGGGAGGGTCCGGCCGTCCCGGGACCAGCCGCCGCCGTTGTCCGCGAAGTAGTTCGCCTGCACGGCTCCGGACGTGGTGTCCGGGGTGGCGAAGTGGTACGAGCCCCGGATCATCCCGACGCCGTACGAGCCGGTGTACTGCTGCGAGAACGAGGTGTTCTTGTAGTACGTCCCCTCGGTCGCCTTCACGTACGCCCACCGGACGCCGCTGCTCCACAGCGTCGACCAGGCGACATTGCCCTGGTGACCACTGACGTCGACACCCTCGGTCTGTGTCGCGGTCGTGCCGGTCGGCAGGGAGCCCCGGCCGTCGTGGGCGACGACGCCCATGCCGAGCGAGGCCGTGCCCCGGGCCGGGACGTCGGCCGCAGAGGCGGCTCCGGGCAGGGCGAGGAGCAGGGAGAGTGCGGCGAGCAGGGTGCCGGCCGGGGCCAGTAGCCGGGCCGTTCGGGAACCGGATCTGTGCGCGGACATGGGCGTGCCTCCGTGGTTCGGTGGGGGACGGTGGGAGGAACCGCGAACCGGGGTGCGTGCGGGGCCGGGCCCCGGCGGACGCGCCCCGTCACGGACGCGCCGAGCAACGACGCTACGCGCGTTGACCCGTCCTGTGGAAGAGGGCCCGGGAGCCGCCTGTGGTCTACTCCTGCGAAATACTGGCCCAGCTGCGGAAAAGGCCGGCGGCAGGGAGAAGTTTCAGAGGTGGAAAGCGCATGAGGGGTGCCGTGGTGGAGGAGAACGACAGCGGGACCGGTCCCGACACCGCCGCCGGGGCTCCGGTGGATCAGGAGTTCCTCGCCCTGGAACACGAACTGGCCGTGATCCTGCGGCGCGCCCGCGCCACCTCCGGCGAGATGGCGCGAGAGGTCCATCCCGAACTGGAGTCCGCCGCCTACGGTCTGCTGGTACGTCTGGAATCCGCCGGGCGGCAGCGGGCCACCGAGCTGGCGGCCTGGTTCGGAGTCGGTAAGGCCACCATGAGTCGTCAACTGCGCGCCCTGGAGGATCTCGGTCTGGTGAACCGTGAGCCGGACCCCGAGGACGGCCGCGCTTCGCTCGTCCACCTCACCGAGGAGGGGCTCGCCCGCTTCCGTCACGTCCGCGACGCCCGGCGGGCCCGCTACGTCCGCAAACTCGCCGACTGGGACCGCGCCGAGGTCGCCGAACTCGCACGGCTGCTGCACCAGTTCAACGAGCGGGCCGAGGGCTGACGGCGCCCCGTCCGCCACCTGCCCGTCAGAGCTCCACCAGGACCACCGTGGCGTCGTCGTGGCGCTTGCCCCGGCCCAGGTGGACCCGGTCGGTGTCGGCGCGTTCCCGTTCCCGTACGCGGTCGATGAGGTGCTGGGGGCCCGCGGAGCGCAGCAGCCCCAGCGCGGCGTGCCAGTCGCCTTCCCGGAACACCTCGGTCCAGCGGCTCGCCCCGTCCGTCAGGGCGGCCAGCGTCCGTACCTCCGCGAGTGGCAGCCCGCCCGTCACCGCACGTGACGCGACGGCCGGATCGGCGGCGGCGGTGAAGAATCCGCCCTCCTTGTTCCGGGCCAGCGTGTCCGTCGATTCCACGGACGAGAGGATCCCCGGTGGAAGTCGGTCGAGCCGGTCGTCCACCACCGCGCGTACGCTCCCGTCCGGGGACTCCAGCAGCAGCACCGAATCGGACAGCACCAGGTACTCGACCGACGCCTCGTCCCAGCGCGCCAGGACGACGGTTGCCTGAGGCGTCCTTACGTGAGAAAGGTCACAGGAGATGCGATGGGCGTCCGCGGTGCGTCGGATGGACTTCGCCAGCACCTCCTCCAGGGTCAGATCCGGTCGTGAAGCGGACAGTTCGGCCAGTGCCCCGCCCAGTCGTGAGGTGAACCAGGGCACCGAGTGCACACAACCGTCGTCGCCGGGAGGGGGAGTCACCCCGTCCAGCAGGACCAGGCACCCGCCCTGGCCGGACGCGGGGAGAGCCGCCATGGCCCAGTCTTCGTTGGGGCGTTCGGGGCTGCCGGGCGTACCGGCGAGTTCGATGCGCATGGCAATCAGTCTGCACGACGCCTTCACATCGCCTGCATGGTGCGAATGTTGCCGCGTACCAGCAGGTCAGGACGGCCCGCGGGGCGGAGGCGGCGACTTCGGCGAGGTGCGGGCGGGCATCCTGCCAAAGCCCGCGCGGAAGGTCCACCCGGCGTGCGACGCATGGGGCGTGGCCGCGCTGGGGAGACTTGTTCGCCCACTCACGAGTGATGTTCACTCGTTCGAGTGGCGGAGCGGTCGTTGTGCGCCCCCCTCCCAAAAGGGCTGGAATGGTCAGAAGCCGGACCAGGAGCGGGGGGAGTGCGTGCATGTGACGGTGCGTCACCTCTGCTTCATGGGTGGACGAGTCAAGAATGCGAGCACCGGTGCAGAAGAAGCGGCCGCGGAGCAAGGTCAGCACTAGGGACGTTTCCGGGGCGACCGCTCCGGTGGCGGGCGGCGACAAGCGCAAGGTGCGCGTGCGCAGCCGACTCGTGGCGGGTGTCGCCGTCGTCGGGATCACCGTCATAGCGGCGGGCGCCCCGGCGGCCCTCGGCGCCTCCTCCGACCTCAACGAGTCGCAGAACCTGGTGACCCTGGCCGAACTCGACCAGCAGGCCATCACACTCGCCCACTCCCTCGCCGACGAACGGGACGCGGTCACGGCGTACATCGCGGGCGGCCGTAAGGCCGACTCCGACAAGGACGGCGACGGCGGCAAGCCGGGCGCCGACAGTCTCAGCGCCCGGGTCGACCAGCAGATCGACGAGATCCGCGAGGCCGCCCCCGCCGGGCTCCGACGGGACCTCTCCGCCGTCCCGTCGCTGCGCCGCGACGCGGTCAGCGGCAAGGGCTCGGCCCTCGCCGCCCACCAGGCGTACTCCGAGGTCATCGCGAAACTCCACGACCTCGCCGCCGAACTGGCCGAGACGACCCCGCCGCGCGCCGCCGCGGCCACCCGCGCGCCGCTGGCACTCTCCACCGCCGTCGAGCAGGCCTCCGCCACCCGGGGGCTGCTGCTCGCGGCCCTCGCCGTGCCCAGCCCGGAGCCGGTCCAGGAGTACGACCCCTACACCGGGCTCCCCGTGGCGAGCGCCGACGACGAGAAGACGGCCGACGACCGCGCCCGGGACGAGCTGAGCGCAGCCGCCCAGCAGGCCCGGGTCCGTGAACTCTCCGCCCTCGCCGACTTCGACCAGGCGGCCGGCACGAGCGCCCGCGACAAGCTCTCCTCCACCGTCACCGGTCCCGAGGTCAACAGCGCCGAGAAGTACCTCGCCGCACTGACCGACAGCCCCGAACTCTCCGACTCCGAGCAGGAGACCAGTTCCAAGAAGCTCTCCGCCGCCCTCTCCGCGCGCATCGACCGGATGCGCGGCGTGGAGTCGGCGCTCGGCACCGCCCAGGTGCAGCGGCTGGAGAAGCTCCGCGACGACGACGTCACCGGGCTCGAACTCTCGCTGGCCCTGCTCGGCGGCTGCTTCCTGATCGCGGTCGGCGTCTCCACCGCCGTCGCCCGCACCCTCACCCAGCCGCTCGCCGTCCTGCGCATCGGGTCCGGCCGGCTGGCCACCGAACCCGAGACCGCGGAAGGCATCGCGTACCGGGGCCGCAACGACGAGTTCGCCCAGGTGGTCCGCTCGATCAACGCCCTGCACGCACGACTGCTCGCCCTGCACGGCGAGTTCGCCGGGCAGGCGGGCGGGGTGCGGGACGAGCACGCCGAACTGATCGCCGGGCGCGAGGCGCTCACCCTCCAGCGCGCCGAACTCCAGGTCCAGGTCGCCGACCTCACCGCCGAACTCCAGCGGCTGCGCAACACCGTGCACCACACCTTCGTCAACCTCTCGCTGCGCAGTCTCGGGCTCGTCGAGCGCCAGTTGGGCGTGATCGAGAACCTGGAGGAGCGCGAGCAGGACCCCGAGCGGCTGGCCACCCTCTTCAAGCTCGACCACCTCGCCACCGTGATGCGCCGACACGGCGAGAACATGCTGGTCCTCGCGGGCGCCGACCACGGCCAGGGGCACGCCGGACCGATCCCGCTGGTCGACGTGGCCCGCGCCGCCGTCAGCGAGATCGAGCGGTACGAACGCGTCACGATCCAGTCCCTGCCGCCGCACGCCCAGGTCGCGGGCTTCGCCGCCGACGACCTGAGCCACCTGATCGCCGAACTCCTGGAGAACGCGACCGCGTTCTCCCCGCCCGACTCGCGTGTCGAACTCTCCGGCTGGTTGCTGGAGACCGGCGAGGTGATGGTCTCCGTACAGGACGAGGGCATCGGGATGTCGGCTGCGCGGATGGAGGAGGTCAACCTCCGCCTCGCCGACCCGTCCTCCTTCCGGGTCGGGGACCCGAGCGACGACAGTGCCGGTCTCGGTCTCCAGGTCTCCTCGCTGCTGGCCGCGCGCCACGGCGTCCAGGTGCGCCTGCAGCCGCAGAAGACCGGCAGCGGCGTGACGGCGGTCGTCGTGCTGCCGCAGGCCCTGTTGCCGAAGGCGCCGCCGGCCTCCTCGCCGCCGCCGGTGAACGTGTCGTGCGGCGCGCCGACGCTGAACCTCCCGGGTTCGGTCGCCGAGGCGAACTCCAATACCTTGCAGGGCCGTCTCCTCGCGCTCCCCGCCGACGACCCGCTGATCGCCGCAGCCGAGCGGACCATCCGGGACGCGGGCCCCGAGGCCACCCCGGCCGCCGCGCCCGCCGCGTCCGCCGCGCCCGAGGAACCGGCCGGCGCCGAGTCTCCGGCCGAGACCACGATGCAGTTCCGCCTCCCGGCCGTCGCCGACACGGAACCCGCCGCCGACGCCGTACAGACCCCCGAGGCGGCCGGGAACCCGTACGCCATCGGCCCCGACCGGCACGAGCGGACCGCCGACACCGCCGGTACGCACGACCCGGCCGCCCACGACCCGTACGGGGCGCCCGAGCCCCGGCCCTTCCCGCTGCCCGGGAACGCGCAGCACGCGTACCCCCAGGCCCCGCCGGCCCCCGAGCCCGAGGCGCTCCCCACGAGGGAGACCGAGTCCGTGCCGGGTCCCCGGCAGCCCGAGCGGATCACCGACAAGGGGCTGCCCAAGCGCACCCCCAGGGTGGTCAAGCCCGCCGAGGCATCCTCCGGGGAGCGCACGGGCAGTCTGGACAAGGAAGCGCTCCGGCGCCGGCTCGGCGGATTCCAGCGAGGAGCGCGTGAGGGCCGCCGGGACGTGGAGGCGGAGATCGCGGACGGCGTGGAGCCGGAAGCGCCGGCCGCACGCACCGACCTGGCCGGCCGCCCGGACGGCCAGGAGACGGGGGACACTGTCGAGGAGGCACGCAGTTGACTGCGCCCAGCACGCTCGGGCTGAGCACCGAAGCCCGGAACCTGCACTGGTTGCTGAGCAATCTGGTGGAGGAGGTACCAGGGGTCCACTCGGTCACGGTCGTCTCGTCCGACGGGCTCATGCTGCTCTCCTCCGACCCCGGCCACCAGGCCGCTCCGGCCGCGGGGAACCAGCAGAGCCCCAGGGGTTCCAGCGCGGACCTCGCCACCATCGTCTCCGGCATCGGGTCCCTCACCATGGGGGCCGCGAAGCTGATGGACGGCGGCGGCGTCAAACAGACGATGGTCGCGATGGAGGAAGGCAGCGTCTTCGTCATGTCGATCAGTGACGGCTCGCTCCTCGGTGTACACGCCACCCCCGACTGCGACATGGGCGTCATCGCGTACCACATGGCGCTCTTCGTCGGCCGGGCCGGACACGTCCTCACCCCCGAACTCCGCAATGAGTTGCGCAAATCGATGGAGAGCGCCCAGTGACGTCCGCTGCCGAACCCGCCCGCAGGCTCCCCGTGCGGGGGTCCGACCGGAAGCCCGCACGGGTCCGTCCGTACTCCCTCACCGGAGGGCGCACCCGCTTCGGACACGTGCTGCTCGTCGAGACCTTCGTCGCCGCCCTGGAGGCCCCCGAGGAGCGCCGTGAACTCACCAACGGCAACCTCAACACCCGGGTCATGCCGGAGCTCCTGGCGATCGTCGAACTCTGCCGCCGGATGCGTACGGTCGCCGAGATCTCGGCCCTGTTGAAGATGCCGCTCGGTGTGGTCCGGGTGCTGCTCAGCGACCTGGCCGACCAGGGAAAGATCCGCGTGTACGGAACCGGCCACGGCGCCGGTCAGCCCGACCGCGCACTGCTCGAAAGGGTGCTCAATGGACTCCGTCGTCTCTGAGCCGAAGCTCTCCTCGCCGGCGCTCGCGGCGCCCGCGCCCGCCGGCCCGGCGCCCTCGGGCGCGACGCTGTTCACCCCGCGTCAGCCAGGCGCCCAGGACCGGGACCGCCGTGCCGAGGACCCGGTCCAGGCGTGGCAGCTGGACCACACCCGGGCGCCCACCGCCACCAAGATCGTGGTGGCGGGCGGCTTCGGCGTGGGCAAGACGACCTTCGTGAGCGCGGTCTCCGAGATCACCCCGCTGAAGACCGAGGCGGTCATGACCCGGGCCAGCGAGGAGACCGACGACCTCACCGCGACCCCGGACAAGGCCACCACCACCGTGGCCATGGACTTCGGCCGTCTCACGCTCGACGACGACCTCGTTCTGTACGTCTTCGGCACGCCCGGCCAGCAGCGGTTCTGGTTCATGTGGGACGACCTGGTGCGCGGCGCCATCGGCGCGATCGTCATGGCCGACACCCGCCGCCTCGCCGACTGCTTCCCGGCGCTCGACTACTTCGAGAGCTGCGGGCTGCCGTACATCGTGGCCGTCAACCACTTCGAGGGGTCCGACGCCTACGAAGCGGTCGACGTCCGGGAGGCCCTGAGTGTCCCTCAGCACGTGCCTGTGGTGATCATGGACGCGCGTAACAGGATCACTGTCGTCGAGTCACTGCTCACCCTGGTGGGCCATGCTCTCGACGCCACCCCTGTCTGAAAAGCGCCCCCCGATCGCCGTACCACGTAAACGGAGAAACCTCCCATGCGGAAGATACTCATAGTCGGAGCCGGTCAGTCCGGGCTCCAGCTCGCCCTCGGCCTGCAGTCGCGCGGGTACGAAGTCACCCTCATGTCGAACCGGACCGCCGACGAGATCCGGACCGGCCGGGTCATGTCCACGCAGTGCATGTTCGACACCGCCCTGCAGTACGAGCGTGATTACCAGCTCAACTTCTGGGAGTCCCAGGCCCCGAAGATCGAGGGCCTCGGCGTCTCGGTCGCCGGTCCCGACTCCTCGCGGGTCATCGACTGGGTCGGCAAGCTGGACGGCTACGCCCAGTCGGTGGACCAGCGGGTGAAGATGGCCGGCTGGATGGAGACCTTCGCCCAGCGCGGCGGCCAGCTCGTCATCCACGGTGCGGCCGTCTCGGACCTGGACTACTTCTCCCGCACGTACGACCTGGTGATGGTCTCGGCCGGCAAGGGCGAGCTGGTCTCCATGTTCGGCCGGGACGCCTCGCGTTCGCCGTTCGACGCCCCGCAGCGGGCGCTGGCCGTCGCGTACGTGCACGGCATGGGCCCGCGCCCGGAGCACCCGGAGTTCGACGCGGTCCGCTGCAACCTGGTGCCGGGCGTCGGCGAGCTGTTCGTGATGCCGACCCTGACGACCTCGGGGCGCGCCGACATCCTCTTCTGGGAGGGCGTCCCGGGCGGCCCGCTCGACGTCTTCCAGGGCATCAAGGACCCCTCGGAGCACCTGGCCAAGACGCTGGAGCTCATGGAGCGGTTCACGCCGTGGGAGTACGCCCGTGCCACCAAGGTCGAGCTGACCGACGCCAACGGCACCCTCTCCGGCCGTTACGCGCCGACCGTCCGCAACCCGATCGGCCGCCTCCCCGGCGGCGGACTGGTGCTCGGCGTCGCCGACGTGGTCGTGGCCAACGACCCCATCACCGGTCAGGGCTCCAACTCGGCCTCCAAGTGCGCCAACGCCTACCTGGAGTCGATCATCGAGCACGGCGACCGCGCGTTCGACGCCGACTGGATGCAGGCCACCTTCGACCGTTACTGGGACACCGCCCAGCACGTCGTGAAGTGGACGAACGCCATGCTCGGCGTCCCGCCGGAGCACGTGCTGAACCTGATCGGCGCCGCCGGTCAGATGCAGCCGGTCGCCGACCGCTTCGCCAACGGCTTCAACAACCCGGCCGACTTCGACAACTTCTTCTTCGAGCCGGAGAAGACGAACGCGTACCTGGCCTCGGTCGCGGGGGCCTGACCCGCACCGCTTCGTCTTCTGGCACCGTCCATCGGCAACTCGCCGGTGGGCGGTGCCTTTTGCGTGGGCGTGCGCTGTCGGTGACGGGCGGACGGTCAATGTTGAACACGTTCAAATTCCCTGGCAGGATGGGTGGCGCCGCAGTCGCCCACCGGGTGTGCCGCGCTGTTTTGGCGTGCCGCTCGCCGTGCTGTCCGGCGTGCCGTCCGTCCTGTCGTGAGGGGGCTCTCCATGGAGAGAGAACGGTCGTTCGACCGCATGGTGTGGATATCGATGCTCGTACTGTTCCTGGAGGCGGTGACCGTCGCCGTCCTCGTCGCGCTCCACGGGCAGACGCAGGAGTCTCCGGGCGTGGGCATCAACGCCCTGGGGCTGTTCCTGCTGCCCTTCCTCGCGCTCCCGGGCGCTCTGGTCGGAGCCGTCGTGTCGCTGCTTCTGGTGCTCCCCACCGTGCGGCTGAGCGAGGCGCTGGGGCGCAGGTTCACCGGCCGCGAGGCGTGGTGGTGGGTTCCGGTGGTGTTCGGGACGGGGCTCGCGCCGCTCGGGGTGCTCGCCGCCCTGACCGGCTGCCTCGGGCCGATCGACGCGGTGAGCGCATGGTGCGCGGCGACGGTCCTGCTCTCCGTGGCCGCCCTCTTCACCCGCGTCGCACGCAAGGGGCTCTTCGGCCCGATCGCTCTGTGGGGCACCCTGGCGGTGCTGAGCGTCGGCGTTCTCGGGCTCATGGCCCTCGACTTCGGCATCATCGACCCGTACGCCCCGCCGGTCGTCCCCCGCGCCTCGATGGTGGGCGACTGGACCGACGGGAAGGGCGGGACCCTGACCCTCTCGGAGGACGGCGTCGCGGTGTCCTCGGCCGTCGGGGACCCGGCCTACGACGCCGAGGACACCGAAGGGATGGAGCGGTGCACCGGCCGGGGCACCTGGAGCTACGACCGCGGCGAGGGGCCCCGGGGGCAGACGGTCGAGGTCACCGTCCCCCAATGCGCCTGGGGTCCGTGGGAGGTGGGCGGCGACGAGGGCCGGGTCACCGTCTACCACTACGTCGGCGACCCGGACGCCTGGGTGCTCTACACCCTGACCAAGGCTCACGCATGAGACCGGTGGGAGAGACGCGGGAGGAATGGAAACGGCACTACCGGCGGATGGTCCGGGTGTCCCTGCTCGTGCTCTTCCTGGAGGTGCCGGTCCTGATCGTCCTGAACGTGCTGCGCGACCCGGGACCGGAGGCCATCAACCGCGTGGTCGTGGGGCTGATCGTCTTCTTCCCCTTCGACGTGCTGCTCGGAGCGTTCCCGGGCGCGCTGCTGACCTACTTCGTGGTGCTCCCCGCCGTGGGGCTGAGCGAGGTGCTGGGGCGCAGGTTCGGTGGGCGCGAGGAGTGGTGGGTTCCGGTGCTGCCGGCCACGGTGCTCGCGCCGCTCGGTGTGCTCGCGGCCCTGACCGGGATCGTGGCGCCGCTCGCGGCCTGGGGCGTCTGGGTGGTGCTCCTCACCGTGGCCGCGCTCTTCGCCCGGATCGCACGCGAGGGGCTCCTCGTCGACATCGCCCTGTGGGGCACATTGTTCTGGCTGTGCGTCGGCGTGTCGGGGCCGGCGCTCGACCGCCTGGGCGCCGTCTGACCGCTCCCGTCGGGCATGGTCTCTATTCCGGCCCCGCGGCCGACGCGTCGTACCCCGTGTCCGAGCCCTCCGACGCACCCTCCGGAAGCTCCGGCCGGGTGTACTCGTCCAGCGGTACGCCCTCCGGGTCGGGTCGTACCGCTCCGAGCAGCGGGTTCGACGCCAGCGGGGACACCTTCACCACCGCGCCCGGCCTCGGTGCCTGCACCACCAAGCCGTCGCCGATGTACAGCGCCACGTGCGTGGCCTCCGGGTAGTACACGACGAGGTCGCCCGGCCGCAGCGAGGAGACCGGCACCCGGGGCAGCTCGGCCCACTGCTCCTGCGAGGTACGGGGGACGGCCAGCCCGGCATGCTCCCAGGCCCGCATGGTGAGCCCGGAGCAGTCGAAGGTGTCCGGCCCCTCGGCCCCCCACTCGTACTCCTTGCCGATCTGCTCGATCGCGTACGCCACGGCCTCGGCGCCCTGCCGGGTCGGCGGACGCGTCGAGCTGAGGGCGCCGGAGGTGACGAGGTCCTGCTGCGCCGCGTCCACCCGCTCGTCCTCCAGGGCGGACACCGCGCCGAGTTGGGCGGGCGGGTACCGATCCCTGCTCGGCCTCGGCTCCTCGTCCGCCGCCATCTGCGCCGGCATCGTCGCCGCCCGCGCCGTGACGACCGGCGGCGAGGCCCGCCTCGACGACGCCGCGCTGCTGGAGCTGGCCACCGAGATCGAGGGCCACCCGGACAACGTCGCGGCCTGCCTCCTCGGCGGGTTCACCCTCGCCTGGATGGACGGTGGGGCGGCCCGCGCGATCCGGATGGACCCGGCCGCCGCGGTCGTGCCCGTGGTCTTCGTACCGGGCAGGCCGGTGCTCACCGAGACGGCCCGCGGGCTGCTGCCGCGTCAGGTCCCGCACGTCGACGCCGCCGCCAACGCGGGCCGCGCCGCACTGCTCGTGGAGGCGCTGACCCGGCGCCCCGAGCTGCTGCTGGCCGCCACCGAGGACCGGCTCCACCAGGAGTACCGGGGACCGGCGATGCCGGAGAGCCTCGAACTGGTGCACCGGCTGCGCGCGGACGGGGTTCCCGCCGTCATCTCCGGTGCGGGGCCCACGGTTCTTGCCCTCACGGAGGAAGGCGCCGCCGACAAGGTGGCCCGCCTCGCGGGTGAGGGATGGGCCGCGAACAGGCTCGCGCTCGACGGTCCCGGCGCGTGCGTACTGCCGCTCGCGCCGTAAGCAGAGGGATTGCCGGTGACAGAGAGGGGGAATATTTGTTGGAGCCGGTAGTGTTAATCTCAAGTCGGCAATCGACGTCCCAGCGACGCGTTGCTTCGTGTCCCCTTTAGGGACCACCTTTCTTCCGGGAGCCTCCCCAACTGCCTGATCAGCCTGTCTGAGCAGTTTCGAGCACGCTCCGGAACCGGCACGACACCCCTCGTTCGTCCATGAGTGGGCCGAGCAGGGGGAGCTCGAGTCGGACCCCGCACGTTCATCTCTCCGCCGCACCCGGCGGACCACCGCCCCGGCACGGTCCGCGATCGACAAAAGATCAGATACCGAATGCCGGACAGCACAACCGGTCGCCGAGCCAGAAGGCCGACGTCCGCTCCAGGGAAGGACCCTTCGTGAGCGACACCACCGATCTGATGGGCGTGACTGCCGACAAGAGCGTCGACAGCGCCGCGCCCGCCGAAGGTGCTGCCTCTGGCACCACCGCACGGCGCCGCCGCTCCGGCACCGGCCTTGACGGCATGGTCCTGGCCGAGCTGCAGCAGGTCGCGTCCGGCCTCGGCATCAGGGGCACCGCGCGCATGCGCAAGAGCCAGCTGATCGAGGTCATCAAGGAGGCGCAGGCCGGCAAGGCCCCCGCCGCCAAGGCCGCCGCCAAGGCGCCCGCCGCCGGTACGGACGCGGAGAGCAAGCCCAAGCGTCGCGCCACCTCCAAGGCGCGCACCGGCGACGAGGCAGCCGCCCCGGCCGAGAAGCCGGCCGCCCAGCAGCAGATCGACATCCCCGGCCAGCCCGCGAGCGACGACCAGCCCGCGGGCGAGCGCCGCCGGCGCCGGGCCACCGCGCAGGCCGGTGCTCCCGAGGTGAAGGCCGAGCCGAAGCAGGACGACCGCGCCGCCGAGAAGCAGGACGACCGCGCCGAGGCCAAGACCGACGCCCGTGCCGAGTCGGCCGCCGACACCGCCGAGGGCCGCCGCGGCGACCGGCAGGACCGCCAGCGCGGCGACCGCCGCGACCGTCAGCGCGACCGCCGCGGCAAGGGCGACGACCAGGGCCAGCAGCGCCAGGGCCAGGGCCAGTCGCAGCGCCAGGGCCAGGGGCAGGGGCAGACCCAGGGTCAGGGGCAGGGCGGCGGCCAGGGCCAGCAGCACCGTGACAACGGTCCGCAGGACGACTTCGACGACGAGGGCGGCCGTCGCGGCCGTCGGGGCCGCTACCGCGACCGTCGTGGCCGTCGTGGCCGCGAGGACTTCGTCAGCGACGTGCCGGTCGCCGACGACGACGTCCTGATCCCCGTCGCGGGCATCCTGGACATCCTCGACAACTACGCGTTCATCCGGACCTCCGGCTACCTCCCGGGCCCGAACGACGTGTACGTCTCGCTCGCCCAGGTCCGCAAGAACGGCCTGCGCAAGGGTGACCACGTCACCGGCGCCGTGCGCCAGCCCAAGGACGGCGAGCGCCGCGAGAAGTTCAACGCCCTCGTGCGCCTCGACACCGTCAACGGCATGGCGCCCGAATCCGGCCGCGGACGCCCGGAGTTCCAGAAGCTGACGCCGCTGTACCCGCAGGACCGGCTCCGCCTGGAGACCGACTCCAACGTCCTGACGACGCGGATCATCGACCTGGTCGCGCCGATCGGCAAGGGCCAGCGAGGCCTGATCGTGGCTCCGCCGAAGACCGGTAAGACCATGATCCTCCAGGCGATCGCCAACGCGATCACGGTCAACAGCCCGGAGTGCCACCTGATGGTCGTCCTCGTGGACGAGCGTCCGGAAGAGGTCACCGACATGCAGCGGTCGGTGAAGGGCGAGGTCATCTCCTCGACCTTCGACCGCCCCGCCGAGGACCACACCACCGTCGCCGAACTGGCCATCGAGCGGGCCAAGCGCCTGGTCGAGCTGGGTCACGACGTGGTCGTCCTGCTCGACTCGATCACCCGCCTGGGCCGCGCGTACAACCTCGCGGCACCGGCCTCCGGCCGCATCCTGTCCGGTGGTGTCGACTCGACCGCGCTGTACCCGCCGAAGCGCTTCTTCGGTGCCGCGCGCAACATCGAGGACGGCGGCTCGCTGACCATCCTGGCCACCGCGCTCGTCGAGACCGGCTCGCGCATGGACGAGGTGATCTTCGAGGAGTTCAAGGGCACCGGCAACATGGAGCTCAAGCTCGACCGGAAGCTCTCGGACAAGCGCATCTTCCCGGCCGTCGACGTCGACGCGTCCAGCACCCGCAAGGAAGAGATCCTGCTGGGCAGCGACGAGCTGGCCATCACCTGGAAGCTGCGCCGGGTCCTGCACGCGCTCGACCAGCAGCAGGCGATCGAACTGCTGCTGGACCGGATGAAGAAGACCTCGTCCAACGCGGAGTTCCTGCTCCAGATCCAGAAGACGACGCCGTCGCCGGGCAACAACAACGACTGACGTCCGCAAGGAAGTTGAACGAAACCGCCCCCGTCGCACCCGCGACGGGGGCGGTTTCGTCGATTTTCGTCGCATTCGAGACGTTCACCACACTCAGGGTGACCGTCCCCGGGGTGCGCAGAAGCGTGCAGGTGGAACGAAACCGCAGGTGAGCGCGGTGTCACCGGTAGTTCTCCAGGTCCGCCTCCCACCCGTTCGGCCGTACGGTGGTCACAGGGCGTCGTGGCACCCTTCTTGGTGCTTCGGCGTCCATCCGAGAGACGACCCGACCGTGCCGGCACCACACCGGCAGGGGGGAGCAGGGAGCAGCGGGGAACCGGGAACGAGGAACACCCATGAGCGAGCAGAGCAGAGGCAGGGGCCGCATACGCGGCACCGGCGGGCGGCGCAGAAAGCCGCCCCGCCGGCGCCGGGCGAAGACCGTGGTGGCCTGGACGGCGGCGGGGGTCGTGGTCCTCGGCGGATCGGGACTCGCGTACGCGTACTTCGCGCTCGACGGCAACCTCAAGGGTGTCGACATCAACGCCGCCCTCGGCACCGATCGCCCCGACGACGTCGACAACGGCTCCGAGGACATCCTGGTGCTCGGCTCGGACTCCCGCTCCGGTGCCAACTCCGCGTACGGCAAGGACCAGGGGACGGCCCGTTCGGACACGGCGATGGTGGTGCACGTCAACAAGGGCCACAAGTCCGCCAGTGTCGTCTCGATCCCGCGCGACACCCTCGTGGACCGGCCCGCCTGCACCGACCCCGGCACCGGTTCGCAGACCCCGGCCGCCACCGACCAGATGTTCAACTCCGCCTACCAGGTGGGGGGTCCGGCCTGCGCGGTGAAGACCGTCGAGGCGATGTCCGGCATCCGCATGGACCACTACGTCGAGGTCGACTTCACCGGCTTCAAGAAGCTCGTCGACCAGTTGGGGGGTGTCGAGATCACCACCAGCGAGGCGATCCACGACCCCGGCAGTCATCTCGACCTCGCCCCCGGCAAGCACACTCTCGACGGCGAACAGGCTCTCGGTCTGGTGCGTACCCGCAAGAGCGTCGGCGACGGCAGCGACCTCGGCCGCATCGAGCTCCAGCAGGCGTTCGTCAAGGCACTGATGGAGCAGGTCAAGTCGGTGGGGGTGTTCACCAACCCCGCCAAGCTGTTCGGATTGGCGAACACCGCCACCAAGGCCATCACCACCGACTCCGACCTCGCCTCGGTGACCAAGCTCACCGGTTTCGCCAACGGGCTCAAGAGCCTCGGCGCCGACGACGTCGACATGGTCACGCTGCCCGTCCAGTACGACCCGGCGAACCCCAACCGGGTGGTCCCGCTGGAGAAGGACGCGCAAGCGGTCTGGAAGGCCCTGCGCGCGGACGCCGCGATTCCGGCCGCCGCCACCGAGAACTCGGCCGGCGACAAGGGCTCCGCGGCAGCCGTCGTCGGCTGAGCGCCCTGCGATGCGGCAGCCGTCGTCGGCCGGGCGCCCTGCGATGCGGCGGTCGTCGTCGGCCGGGCGCCCTGCGATGCGGCAGCCGTGGTCGGCCGGGCGCCCTCGGTGCGTACGCCCGGCGCGGTCCCGCCCGGTCCCGCCGGGAATAGACCGGCTCGTACCCCGGTTTTGGGAGATACGGCCGGTCCTGGCAGACTGGTACGTCGGCCCCGGTTCACGGACGCGCAATCCGCGCGGACGACCCGGAGCCCTCCCGAAACTAGGAGACACCTTGAAGCGCGACATTCACCCCACGTACGTCGACACGCAGGTCAGCTGCACCTGTGGCGCGTCGTTCACCACCCGGAGCACCATCGACAACGGCACCATCCGTGCCGACGTCTGCTCCGAGTGCCACCCGTTCTACACGGGCAAGCAGAAGATCCTCGACACCGGCGGCCGTGTGGCCCGCTTCGAGGCCCGCTTCGGCAAGGGTGCAGGCTCCGCCGCCAAGTAGCGAGCCACAGCGCCGGTTCTCGGGCGCCCTCTCGGGGGCGGTCGGAACCGGCGTTTTTTCCGGTCGGGTCCTGGGGAGACCCATGGGCCCGACCGGCACCTTCCTCCAGCAGGCCCGTAGAAGTCACCCCCACCCAGGAGCCCGAAGATGTTCGAGGCGGTCGAGGAACTGATCGGTGAGCACACCGATCTCGAGAAGAAGCTCGCCGACCCGTCGGTCCACGCGGATCAGGCCAACGCGCGCAAGCTCAACAAGCGCTACGCGGAGCTGACCCCGATCGTCGCCACGTACCGGTCCTGGAAGCGCACGGGTGACGACATCGTCACGGCCCGCGAGTTCGCCGCCGACGACCCCGACTTCGCCGCCGAGGTCAAGGAACTGGAGAAGCAGCGCGAGGAGCTCACCGAGCGCCTGCGCCTCCTTCTCGTTCCGCGCGACCCGAGCGACGACAAGGACGTACTCCTGGAGATCAAGGCGGGCGCGGGCGGCGACGAGTCGGCCCTGTTCGCCGGTGACCTGCTGCGCATGTACCTCCGCTACGCCGAGCGCATCGGATGGAAGACCGAGATCATCGACTCCACCGAGTCCGAGCTCGGCGGCTACAAAGACGTCCAGGTCGCCGTGAAGACCAAGGGCGGCAACGGCGCCACCGAGCCCGGCCAGGGTGTCTGGGCCCGGATGAAGTACGAGGGCGGCGTGCACCGCGTGCAGCGCGTGCCCTCCACCGAGTCCCAGGGCCGCATCCACACCTCCGCCGCCGGCGTCCTCGTGACCCCCGAGGCCGAGGAGGTCGAGGTCGAGATCCACGCGAACGACCTGCGCATCGACGTGTACCGGTCCTCCGGCCCCGGCGGCCAGTCCGTCAACACCACGGACTCCGCCGTCCGCATCACGCACCTGCCGACCGGTGTCGTCGCCTCCTGCCAGAACGAGAAGAGCCAGCTCCAGAACAAGGAGCAGGCCATGCGCATCCTGCGGTCCCGGCTGCTCGCCGCCGCCCAGGAAGCCGCCGAGCAGGAAGCCTCCGACGTGCGCCGCAGCCAGGTGCGCACCGTCGACCGGTCCGAGAAGATCCGCACGTACAACTTCCCGGAAAACCGGATCTCGGACCACCGCGTCGGCTTCAAGGCGTACAACTTGGACCAGGTCCTCGACGGGGACCTCGACGCGGTGATCCAGGCATGCGTCGACGCCGACTCCGCCGCCAAGCTCGCCAACGCCTGATCCCGCCCGCCCCGCCCGTGAACCCGTACGGAGATCCGCGATGAACCTGCTGCTCGCCGAGGTGGCCCAGGCCACCCAGCGGCTGGCCGACGCCGGTGTCCCCTCGCCGCGATTCGATGCCGAGGAGCTCGCGGCCTTCGTCCACGGAGTCAAGCGGGGCGAGCTGCACCGGGTGCCGGACGCGGACTTCGACGCGCGCTACTGGGAGACCATCGCGCGCCGCGAGAACCGCGAACCGCTCCAGCACATCACCGGCCGCGCCTTCTTCCGCTACCTGGAGCTCCAGGTCGGCCCCGGTGTGTTCGTACCCCGCCCGGAGACCGAGTCGGTCGTCGGCTGGGCCATAGACGCGGTCCGCGCGATGGACGTCGTCGAGCCGCTGATCGTCGACCTGTGCACCGGCTCCGGAGCCATCGCCCTCGCCATGGCCCAGGAGGTGCCGCGCTCGCGCGTGCACGCCGTGGAGCTGTCCGAGGACGCCCTCACGTGGACCAGGAAGAACGCCGAGGGGTCCAGGGTCACCGTGCACCGCGGGGACGCCCTCAGCGCCCTTCCCGAGCTCGACGGCCAGGTCGACCTGGTGATCTCCAACCCGCCGTACATCCCG
>NZ_JBSFVR010000094.1:0-23510 GCF_053592415.1 Streptomyces sp. NPDC002690
CGCGGCCGGGCGCGCCCCCCCCCGCCACCCCCCCGATCTCCCGCCGAGCTCGGGGCGGGGGGGGCGGGGCCGGCCCCCCCCCCCCCTTCCGTGCGTCGGCGCTCGAAAGCGAGCGCCCCGCCTACAGCTTCTCGACGGGGGCGTACCGCAGCAGCAGCTTCTTGGGCCGCTCGTCGCCGAAGTCGACGGTGGCCTTCGCCTGGTCGCCGAAGCCGTCCACGGCGGTCACCGTGCCGAGCCCGAACTGGTCGTGCGTGACCCGGTCGCCGACCGCCAGCGTGACCACGGGCTTGTCGCCGGTCCGCCGGGTCGCGAAGCCGGAGGGGCCGGAGCGGGCGCGGGACGAGGAGAGGGACGAGGTGATCCCCGAGGTGGGTCCGGCCGAGGCCGCCATCGGCCCCTTCCGCTTCCACTCCAGGTGCTGGTCCGGGATCTCCTCCAGGAACCGCGACGGCGGGTTGTACGAGGGCTGGCCCCAGGCGCTCCGCATGGAGGCGCGGGTGAGGTAGAGGCGTTCGCGGGCGCGGGTGATCCCGACGTACGCGAGGCGGCGCTCCTCCTCCAGCTCCTTGACCTGGCCGAGCGCCCGCATGTGCGGGAAGACGCCGTCCTCCATGCCGGTGAGGAAGACGACCGGGAACTCCAGGCCCTTGGCGGTGTGCAGGGTCATCAGCGTGATGACGCCGGAGCCGTCCTCGTCCTCGTCGGGGATCTGGTCGGAGTCGGCGACCAGGGCCACCTTCTCCAGGAACTCCGCGAGCGTCCCGGACGGGCCGGCCGCCTCCGCGTCGGCATCGGCGTCGGCAGCCTCGCCGCCCTCCGGTTCCGCCGCCGCGCGGGCCTGGTCCTGCTCGAACTCCAGGGCGACGGCGGCGAGTTCCTGGAGGTTCTCGACGCGGGTCTCGTCCTGCGGGTCGGTGGACGCCTGGAGTTCGGCGAGGTAGCCGGTGCGCTCCATGACGGCTTCCAGCACGACCGCGGGGCCCGCGCCGGACTCCACGACGGTGCGCAGCTCCTCCATCAGCGTGTTGAACCGCTTCACGGCGTTGGTGGAGCGGGCCGCCATGCCGTACGCCTCGTCGACGCGGCGCAGCGCCTGCGCGAAGGAGATCTTCTCGCGCTGCGAGAGGGCGTCGATCATCGCCTCGGCGCGGTCGCCGATGCCGCGCTTGGGCACGTTGAGGATGCGGCGCAGCGGGACGGAGTCCTCGGGGTTGGCGAGCACCCGGAGGTAGGCCAGGATGTCCCGGACCTCCTTGCGCTCGTAGAAGCGGACGCCGCCGACGACCTTGTAGGGCAGGCCGACGCGGATGAAGATCTCTTCAAAGACGCGGGACTGGGCGTTGGTGCGGTAGAAGACCGCGACGTCGCCGGCCTTGGCGTCGCCGGCGTCGGTGAGCCGGTCGATCTCGTCGGCGACGAACTGCGCCTCGTCGTGCTCGGTGTCGGCGACGTACCCGGCGATGCGGGTGCCGGTTCCGGCGTTGGTCCAGAGGTTCTTGGGGCGGCGGCTCTCGTTGCGCTCGATGACGGCGTTGGCCGCCGAGAGGATCGTCTGCGTGGAACGGTAGTTCTGCTCCAGCAGGATCGTGGTGGCGTCCGGGTAGTCCTCCTCGAACTGGAGGATGTTGCGGATCGTCGCACCGCGGAAGGCGTAGATCGACTGGTCCGCGTCACCGACGACGCAGAGCTCGCCGGGGGCGTCGTGCTCGCCGGCAGGTCCGACCAGCTCACGCACCAGGGTGTACTGGGCGTGGTTGGTGTCCTGGTATTCGTCGACCAGGACGTGCCGGAAGCGGCGGCGGTAGTGCTCGGCGACGTCGGGGAACGCCTGGAGCAGGTGGACCGTCGTCATGATGATGTCGTCGAAGTCGAGGGCGTTGGCCTCGCGCAGCCGCGCCTGGTAGAGCGCGTACGCCTGGGCGAGGGTCTTCTCGAAGCCGTCGGCGGCCTGCCCGGCGAAGGTCTCCTCGTCGATGAGTTCGTTCTTGAGGTTGGAGACCTTGGCGGTGAAGGACTTCGGCGGGTAGCGCTTGGGGTCGAGGTCGAGGTCACGGCAGACCAGGGCCATCAGCCGCTTGGAGTCGGCCGCGTCGTAGATCGAGAACGACGAGGTGAAGCCGAGCCGCTTCGACTCGCGGCGCAGGATGCGCACGCACGCGCTGTGGAAGGTCATGACCCACATGGCGTTGGCGCGGGGGCCGACGAGCTGCTCGACCCGCTCCTTCATCTCGCCGGCGGCCTTGTTGGTGAAGGTGATCGCCAGGATCTGCCCGGGGTGCACGCCGCGCTCGGCGAGCAGGTGGGCGATGCGGTGGGTGAGCACCCGGGTCTTGCCGGAGCCGGCGCCCGCGACGATGAGCAGCGGGGACCCGGCGTGCACGACGGCTGCGCGCTGTTCGGTGTTGAGGCCGTCGAGCAGCGCCGCGGAGTCGATGACCGGGCGCGGGGCGCCGTCGCGGTAGTACCCGTCCCTGGGCGGCGGGGGCGCGTCGAAGAGCCCTTCGAAGAGGCCCTCGGGCTCCTCCTCGGGCGCGTGGTCCTCGGGGGGCGGCGGGGGCCCCTCCTCCACGGGCTGGAGGCCGGTCAGGTAACTGTCGTCAAAGAGGCTGCTCATCGCTTGTCGAGTTTAGATGCCCCGACGGACACTCCGGGCGGCCTTGACGGAGTCTCCACGTCCGCCGTCACCGGGTGTCAAGGGCCGTACGCGGCGCGCTAGGGAAGGCCCCCTCGCGGCCAAGGTCACGAAAATGTATCGGGCATATCGCACATCGCCCTTCCCAGCCGCCCCGCCGCTTGGTTACCGTGCTCAGCCGGGCGACCCGTATCCCCTGACAGGCGAACCGCGCCACACGGACGCCCCCGCCGAATCCGGCCCGCCCACGCTGTCCGGAACCGGGGACCCACACGCATCACCGGGGTGAATCGGGCCCGTACTCCGTTCATTCGGTACAGGCCCGTAGGGCAGCCTTCCGCGCCCGAACCCGACAGCTAACCCGGTAGGCGGTCCAGGAAGGAGATGCCGGTCTTGGCATCACATCGCAAGCCGCGCGCCCCGATGCGCGTGACGTCGCCGGCTGTGGGGTTCACCACGGTCGCGCTGGCCTCGGTGACGCTGCTCTCCACGCAGAGCGCGACGGCCGCCCCCTCGGCGCCCAAGCCGAGCATCGAGGACGTACGGAGGAAGGTCGACGACCTCTACCGTCAGGCGGGTTCCGCGACCCAGGAGTACAACCGGGCCAAGGACGCCTCGGCCGAACAGCAGGACAAGGTGGACGCCCTGCTGGAGGAGGCGGCCCAGCGGGCGGAGAAGGTCAACGAGGCCCGTCGCGCCCTCGGCAACTACGCGGCGGCCCAGTACCGGACCGGCGGTCTGGCGTCCTCGATGACGTTCTTCCTGGCGGACGACCCGCAGTCGTACTTCGACCAGGACCAGCTGATGAAGCGCCGCAGCGGGCAGCAGGAGAAGGCAGTCTCCGACTTCCGCACCCAGCAGCTGGCGGCTGCCGAGAAGCGCACCGAGGCCACCAAGAGCCTGGAAGCGCTGACGGAGTCGCAGGAGGATCTGCGCACCAGCAAGCAGACCGTGCAGAACAAGCTGGCCGAGGCGCGCACGCTGCTGTCGAAGCTGACCGCCGAGGAGAAGGCGCGCCTCGCGGAGCTGGAGCGGAAGAAGGAAGCCGAAGCCAAGAAGAAGGCGGAGAAACTCGCCGCCGAGCAGGCCGCCACGGCGAAGGCGGCGGCCGACAAGGCGGCTGCGGACGCCGCCGCCTCGGGCTCGACGGCCTCGGACACGTCCACCGGCTCGACCACGTCCGCGTCCACCAAGGGCGCCCAGGCTCTGGCGTTCGCCGAGTCCCAGATCGGCAAGCCCTACGTGTGGGGAGCCACCGGCCCCGCGTCGTACGACTGCTCCGGTCTGACCCAGGCGGCCTGGCGGGAGGCGGGCGTGGACCTGCCGCGTACCACCTGGGACCAGGTCAACGTGGGTACGCGGGTCGCGACCGCCGACCTCCAGCCGGGAGACCTGATCTTCTTCTACGACGACATCAGCCACGTGGGCATCTACAAGGGCGACGGGATGATGGTCCACGCGCCGAAGCCGGGTGCGTACGTCCGCGAGGAGTCGATCTACTACATGCCGATCTACGGCAGCGTCCGGCCGGGCTGACCGGGGGCGTCTTCCGCCCCGCCGCACCGTCCGGCCCGCGCCTACGGGGCGCCAGGGCCGGAGCGGTGGCTACGAGCACTCCCAGTAGAAGCGCCCTTCGCGGTGGTCGGGGCTGACGAAGGCGAAGCCGTAGCCGTAACCGAAGTTGAGGAAGTACGGGTCGTCCCCGTCTTCGTCGGGGGCGTCGCTCAGCTGGAAGAGGAACTGCCAGGGGGCTTCGACCTGCGCCCAGGCGTTCGGGTAGCGGGCGGTGCCGCCGAGGTAGTCGCGCAGGTCGTCGTCGGGCTGTGCGACTGCGGGGCCTTCACGGCGCGTGCCGCGCTCGGAGCCGGCCCGCTCGTGGGTGGGCCGGTCCGCCTCCGGTTCCACCGGACACGGATGGACGCGCCACTCGACGGGGGTTCTCGACCCGTCGGGCCCGCAGCGCCAGAGCGTCCGGCCGTGCGTTCCGGGCGGCCCGATCACGGCGGAGGAGGGTACGCGGCCGTCGGGCTGGACCAGGAGGACGCCGTCTCCGTCCTCCGGCCCCAGGCCGCCCATGATCATGTCCTCCTCGCCGAGGAAGAGGTACGCCAGGCGGAGTTCTTCGCCGGGGACAGGGAACTGGCCGACGAACACCAGGGGTACCCCGGAGTGCGGGTCCAACGGCCAGGCGGGTTCGGAGAGCCAGACCGGATCGCCGCCGAACTTCGCCACCGGATCGGTGACCGGCTCCTCGGCCGCTTCGAGGACGATCCTCAGGCGCGGCAGGAAGGCGGCGTCGTACGGCCCGTCCGCGCTCCCCGTGGGTCGTATGGGCATGCCGGGCACCCTACGGGCCCGTACCGACATGCCGTCCCGGACCGGTCGGCCGGCGGCGACGGGCGCACGGCGGGGCCGCCGCCCGCCCGGGCCGGATCAGGTCCAGAGGGTGGCGATGAAGATGTTGACGAGGGTCAGTCCGCCCACGGCGGCGAAGGCGCCCTTGGAGACCTTCTCCTCGTCGCGCTTGAGGTAGACGAGGGCCAGGATCACCACGAGGATCAGCAGCTTGACGCCGATCTTGACGTTGTTGACCGGGTTGTCGTCGGCCTGGTGGAAGCCGACGAGGGCGATGCCGGTGACGAGCATGGTGAGCGCGCCGTGCAGCATCGCGGGCGAGAACCGGGCGGTGTTGGTACCCATCGCCTTCATCTGTGTCAGGAAGCCGCCCAGCAGGGAGGCGATACCGATGATGTGCAGGGCGACGAAGACATGGATGAGTACAGACATGTCGGCAGCCTAGCGACGGCCGTATCACCCCTCGACGGTCAGGTGGGGCTTACTCGTCGCTCGATGGCCTTGGCAGCCTGTTCCCGAAGCTGCCCGAATATGACCGGGTCACCCTCCACCATCACGGTCACACTCCGAAGGCGAAACGTCACCAGAGGTCAATTCCGATCATGACGCCTTCTGGGCCTGCCCCGGGGTTAGCGTCCCTCCCAGGGCGTGTCGTCAAAGGTGCCGTCGTCCGGCCGGAGGCCGGGCCGGGCGGCGTCCGGTGCGTGCGATCGCAAGGCGGCGGATCGTCCTCGTACTGGGCGTACGAGGACGATTCCGACAACGCGGCGAGCGTGCGTGCCGGGCGTCGCCCGGCAGATGGCATTTTGACGACACGCCCTGGGTGACCGGCCCGCCTTGCCACCCCCTGACGGGTGGCACCGGTCACCTGGCCGAACGATCCCGGTGGCGCCCGCCCTCCCCCATGTGGCGCGCGCCGCCGGGGTCCGCCGGGCCCCGCCGGTACCCCCGGGCGGGCAGCCGACAGGAAGGATGCAGCCCTCGTGGCCGCGCACCGGAAATCAGCTCACCGCAAGCCCAAGCAGCGCCTCTTCACCGGCTCTGCTGCCCGCTCCGCCGCCGCGCTGGCACTCGCCGGGGCGGCCACCGCGACCGCCGCGACCGGATCCGCCCAGGCGGAGCCCCGGCTCACCGCGACCCAGGTCAAGGCCAAGGTGGACCAGCTCTACCGGGACGCCGAGGCCGCCACCGAGCGGTACAACGGGGCCAAGGAGAAGGCCGACGACGCCGCACGGTCCGTGGAGGCGCTGCGCGACGAGGCCGCCCGCCGCACGGATCTCCTCAACGAGTCGCGGCATGCACTCGGTTCGCTCGCCGCCGCGCAGTACCGCTCGGGAGGACTGGATCCCGCGCTCCAGCTGCTGCTCACCTCCGACCCCGACCAGTACCTGGAGCGCTCCTCGTACGTCGAGATGGCGGGCGACCGCCAGGCCGGGGCCATCAGCGGCATCCGGCGCCAGATCACCGGGATCGACCAGGTCCGGGCCCGCGCGGAGGACGAGTCCGCCGTGCTCGCCGCCCGCGAGGCCGAACTCGCGCGGCACAAGAAGAAGATCACCAGCAGCCTGGCCGACGCCCGCGAGCTGCTGCACACCCTCACCGCCGCCGAACGCGCCGCCTACGCGGACTCGACCGGCGCCACCGGCGCCACCGGGAGCACCGGGAGCACCGGGTCCACGGACGCCACGAGCAGCACCCCCGGTCCGGTCGCGGCCCCGGACTCCCGCGCCGCCCAGGCCGTCGCCTTCGCCTACGGGGCGCTCGGCAAGCCGTACGTCTGGGGCGCCACGGGCCCGTCCGCGTACGACTGTTCCGGCCTCACCCAGGCCGCCTGGCGGGCGGCGGGCGTCTCGCTGCCCCGCACCACCTACACCCAGATCAACGCCGGGCAGCGGATCTCCCGGTCCCAGCTCGCCCCCGGCGACCTGGTGTTCTTCTACTCCGGGATCAGCCATGTCGGCCTCTACATCGGCGACGGCAAGATGATCCACGCCCCGCGCCCGGGAGCACCGATCCGGATCGCCCCGATCGACGAGATGCCGTTCGCGGGGGCGACCCGGGTGGCGTGACGGCCCACGCCACCCGGACGAAGGGAAAGTGACGAGCGGGAGGCGTCAGACCAGGCGGCGGGCGGTCGCCCAGCGGGTCAGTTCGTGACGGTTCGACAGCTGGAGCTTGCGGAGCACCGCCGAGACGTGCGACTCCACCGTCTTCACCGAGATGAAGAGCTGCTTGGCGATCTCCTTGTACGCGTATCCCCGGGCGATCAGCCGCAGCACCTCGCGCTCGCGCTGGGTGAGCCGGTCGAGGTCCTCGTCGACCGGCGGGGCTTCGGTGGAGGCGAAGGCGTCCAGGACGAACCCCGCCAGGCGGGGCGAGAAGACCGCGTCGCCCTCCTGGACCCGGAAGACGGAGTCGACCAGGTCGGCGCCGGTGATCGTCTTGGTGACGTAGCCCCGGGCGCCGCCCCGGATGACCCCGATGACGTCCTCGGCCGCGTCGGAGACGGAGAGCGCGAGGAAGCGGACCGGGTTCTCGGCGGCCGACATCATCGGCGCGCAGCGGCGCAGCACCTCGACCCCGCCGCCGCCGGGGAGGTGGACGTCGAGGAGGACGACCTCGGGGCGGGTCGCCGTGATGACGGTGACGGCCTGGTCGACGTCGGCGGCCTCGCCGACCACCTCGACGCCGGTCTCCTCGGTGCGGCCGATCTCGGCCTGGACGCCGGTGCGGAACATCCGGTGGTCGTCCACGAGGACGACCCGTACCCGGCGTTCCGGTCCCTGGGTCGTCGCTTCGGTGTTCTCGGTCATTCGCCCGCCCTCTCCATCTCCAGCTCGACTTCCGTGCCGCCGCCGGGCACCGACCTGAGCCGGGCCGTACCGCCGTTGCGCCGCATCCGGCCGACGATCGATTCTCGTACGCCCATGCGGTCCTCGGGGACCGCATCCAGGTCGAACCCGGGCCCCCGGTCGCGTACGGAGACGAAGACCGTCCGGCCCTCGACCTCCGCGTAGACCTGGACCGCGCCGCCCTCGCCACCGTACTTGGCGGCGTTCACCATCGCTTCGCGCGCGGCCTGGAGCTGGGCGGTGATCTTCTCGTCCAGCGGGCAGTCGCCGACCACGACGACCTCCAGCGGGACGCCGTGCTTGTCCTCGACCTCGGCGGCGGCGCGTTTCACGGCGTCGGCGAGGGTGGTGGGTTCGTCGTCGGCGTCCTTGCCGGTGCCACCGGGGTCGTACAGCCAGTTCCGCAGTTCGCGTTCCTGGGCGCGGGCCAGCCTGCGGACCTCTCCGGCGTCCTCGGCGTTGCGCTGGATCAGGGTGAGGGTGTGCAGCACCGAGTCGTGGACGTGGGCCGCGACCTCGGCGCGTTCCTGGGCGCGGATGCGCATCAGGCGTTCCTCGGAGAGGTCCTGGGTCATCCGTACGAGATAGGGGCCGGCGAGCAGTGCGATGCCGGTGAGGACCGCGATGGCGGCGGTGAGGACGTTGCCGAACTGTGCGGCCGAGCCGCGTACCACCAGGAACGCGGCGAGCCCGAGGCCGACGAGCGCGACCCCGGCGAGCCCGCGCGCGAGGTGCAGCATGCTCCGGCGGCGGCCCACCTCCATCCACTGGGCGCGGCGGGCGTTGTCGGCCTGCCGCCAGACCAGCACGGAGCCGGCGCCGATGAGGAGGATGGGCCAGATGTAGCGGTCGGCGCCGCTGCCCATGTTGACGTTGGCGAGGAAGATCAGGGCACCGACGAAGAGCGCGACGAGGGCGAAGACCTGTCCCTTGTCGGGCTTGCGGAGCCGGCGGCTCCCGTCCGGGGACGTCTCGAAGAGGGAGCGCGAGCCGTCGACGCCACCGACGCCGCCGACGCCGAGGGGCACCACGATCCAGAACACCGCGTAGAGCACCGCGCCGAGGCCGTCCGCGAGGAACAGCCCGAGGAAGACGAGGCGCACCCAGACGACCGGCAGCCCGAGGTGTCCGGCCAGCCCGCGCGCGACGCCGCCCAGCATGCGCCCCTCGGCGCTGCGGTACAGCTTGCGCACCGGTGGCTCCTCCGGGTCGGTGACCGGTGCACCGGCGGCTCGGGACGTGGCGGTTGGCATGGTCCGATCGTCACACGTCCGGGTGCGCCGGGGCATCAGGGCCGTCCCCTACTCCCAAATCAGGGAACGACCAGGGTCGGGATGGGTGCCCGGGGCCCCCTGGGGCCGTCACCATGGAGCCATGACCGCTTCCCCGTCCGCCGCGCCTCCCGGCGAGGCACCCCCCGGCGCCCCGAAGGGCGCACCGAAACCGCAGCTGAGGCGGAGCCCCCGGCAGAAGGTGGTGGCGGGGGTGTGCGGCGGTCTCGGCCGGTACTTCGACGTGGACCCGGTCATCTTCCGCGTGGTCCTCGGGGTCCTCGCCGTCGCGGGCGGCACGGGGCTGATCCTCTACGGCTTCGCGTGGCTGCTGCTCCCGGTGGACGGCGAGGAGGAGAACGAGTTCCGCAGGCTGCTCTCCGGCCGGGTGGAGGGTGCGTCGCTGGTGGCGCTGCTCCTCGCGCTGGTCGGCTGCGGGCTCTTCCTCTCGATGATCAACAACGGCGGGATCCTGACGTTCGCCGTGCTGCTGGTGCTGGCCGTCGCCGGGTTCTCGGTGTGGACGCGGCACGGCAGGCCGGCCGTGACGGACGAGCAGCCCGAGCGGGCCGACCAGGCCGACCGCGCCGAGCGGTCCGACGGGCCCGACGGATCCGGCCGGTCCGAACGGTCCGGCCGGGATTCAGCACCGTCGGCGCCCCGCGCCACCCCGGCCCCGCCGCCCTCCGGACGAGGCTCGGTGCCTCCCGAGGTCCAAGCGCCCCCGGCGCCGTCCGGGCCCTCGTGGTGGCGGGACCCGATCGTCAAGGACGGCACGACCGGGCCGGTGGGCGGGGGCTATCTCTGGGGCCCGGCGGACGCGGTGCCCCGCTCCGTGGACGAGGCGGCCGACGCCGACCGGGCACGTCACACGCATCCGAAACACGGGCCGCACCGCAAGCATCCGCCGCACACGCACGGGAAGTACGTGCCGCCCGTCGCCACCGATCCGCGGGAGAAGACGCACGGGCCGCACTCGATCGGCGGCCTGGTGCGGTTCCTGGCGATCGTCGCCGGGGTGGCGGCGGCCTGGCCGGGCTGGGGCGGGCGCCCGCTGGGCGAGAGCCTCCAGATCGGGGCCGTCGCGGCGCTCGCGGTCCTCGGGGTGGGGCTGCTGGTCGCTTCGTTCTTCGGGCGGACCGGTTTCGGGACGCTGGTGTTCGCGCTGCTCGTCGCGGGGGTGCTCGCGGCGTCGACCGTGCTGCCGAGGGACATCGGGACGACCTGGGCGCGGACCGAGTGGCGTCCCGTCACCGCCGCCGCCCTGGAGCCCTCGTACGACATCGGGGCAGGTACGGCCCGGCTCGACCTGTCCGGTCTGGACGTCCCGCTGGGGACCACCCTCGCCACCCGGGTGGAGGCGGGGGCGGGGCGCGTGGTGGTGGTCGTCCCGCAGGACGCGACGGTCCGGGTGCGGGCCGAGGTGGGGCTCGGGGACGTGACCCTGCCCGGCGATCCGGCCGGCCAGGACATCGACGTCGCCCCGGACCGGCGGACCACCCGTACACTCGCGCCCCCGAAGGGAGCGGACCTGGCCGGCACGATCGAGCTGCGCCTGGAAGTCGGTCTCGGACAGGTGGAGGTCACCCGTGCTGCTTCATGAGTTCCGGCCGGGCCGCGCGGTCCTCGGCCTGACCCTGCTGGCCCTGTCGGGCGGGTACGCGGCCGACTGGGCCGGGGCCTGGCAGGCTCCCTGGGTGTTCTTCGTCGCCGTGCTGGGCGGCGGGCTCTTCCTCGCCGCCCTGGCCACCCTGGCCGCCTACAGACTCCGGCGGCGGCGCGGCGGCAGGAGCCTGTCCAGCGAGAAGGGGCCCGACCCGGCGAGCAGCAGCGGCAGCCAGGCCATGAGGTAGACGAGGTCGTTGCCGTAGTAGTACGGGGTGGCCTGCCAGCTCACGGTGAGCCAGAGGCTCAGCGAGATCAGTGCGCCGCCGAGCGCCGCGAGTCGGCCCCAGAGCCCGAACAGGGTGCCGATACCGACGGCGAGCTCGCCGAGCGCGATGGCGTACCCGAAGCCGACCGGACCGTGCAGCGCCAGGTCGACGAGCCAGGGGGCGCCGGCGGAGTCGCGTACGCCACGCATCTGGTCGCCGATCGAACCGGCGCCGCTGGACGACAGGAACGCGCTGTCCGTCAGCTTGTCGAGTCCGGCGTAGATGAAGGTGACGCCGAGGAAGACGCGCAGCGGCAGCAGCGCGTAGGTGCGCGCCTGCTCCCTCAGCCCTTTGGGTTCGCCGGGAACGCGTCCGTAACCGTTGCTTCCGTGGCCCTGCATGAACTGCCCCACCTTTCCGTTGCCCCGTCAACAGACCATACGTAAGAACACACGTACGTGGGGCCGGAGGGCGGCTTCCGGCGCATGCGACGAGTACAGGGGCGTGCACGCCGGCGCACATCGGACGGGCCGGACACCGTGCGGCGGGTCGTGTCACGAACCCGCACCCGTCCGTCCCAGTACGCGATACGGGTGGCGGAGCACCGGTCCGCTCGCCGAGGATGCCCGCATGACGGACGCCCAGCACCCCCCGGAGCATTCCCCGAACGCCCCGGCCCTCTCCCGGACCGCCCCGGAGGACGCGGCTGCCGCGGTGGACGCGGCTTACGCGGAGGCCGCGGGCTCCCCCGAGGACGCGGGCTCCCCGACGGGCGCGGACCGCCCCCCGGACGGCACGGACCGCCCGGACGGCACGGACCGCCCGCCCCGAGGACGCGCGCTCGTCGTTCTCCTCGTCGTGAGCGCCGTGCTGCTGGCCCCGCTGTTCCTCGGGTTCTGGTACTACGCCGAAGAGGCGATCCGGAACAAGAGTGTCAGCGACTGGCAGGCCAACCACGAGACGAAACTCGCGCTGCAGCGCACCGCACTGGTGCTCTTCGGACTGCCGGTCGTCTGCGTCGCCTGCGGATGGGCCGTCGCCTCGCTCCGCGACCGCCCGGCCGCCGTCCCCGCCGCGCGCTCCCTGCTGACCAGTGGCGTCCTGCTCTGGCTGATCCTCGGCGGATCGGTCTTCACGACCTTCATGGCCGCACCCGTGTTCTGAGTGGCCCGGCTCGGCCCTCCGTACCCGGGGCCGGCGAGAGCCGAAAGGTCGCCCCGTGCGTCAGTCCGTCACGTCGATCCGGCAACTGTTGGTCTCCACCCCGGCGGCCGTCACCACCTGGACCTCCACCGAGCCGGGTTCGACCTCCACCGGGACGGGCACGGTGAGGACCGTGTCGGTCGGGTTGGCGAAGCCGCCGGGGACCGGGATCAGCGGGACGTGGACGTGGACCGTCCCTATGCGGACGACGAGCCGGGCCAGTCCGGCCGGGCCGCCCGCGCCGGGCGGTACGAAGCCGGCGCCCCGGATCTCGATGTCGTCGCCGGTACGGATCGGGGCGTCCAGGTCGCCGGCCTCCCGGGCCCGGACGACGGAGAGGACCACCGGCCGGCCGCCCTCGGCGTACTTGCCCGCGAAGTAGGTGGCCGCCGAGACCGCCACGAGCAGCGCGAGCCCCCACGGCAGGTCCGGGAGCTGCTCGGGCCGGCGGGCGAGGCGGATCGCCGCGAAGAGCACGGCGACGCCGTTGACCAGCACGTAACTCACGTCCGTGAAGCTGCCGCGGCCGGAGTCGTCGGTCAGCAGGTCGGCGGCGCGCGGCCGGTCGGCCCGCAGCTTCTGGAGCCGCTGGGCCAGTACGCGTACGGAGACGACCCGGCGGACGACCACGGCGACGGCGCAGACCAGCGCCAGTACCGTCAGCACCCCGGCCGAGCGCGTCAGGTCCAGTCCCTCGATCAGGGCGTCCCGCTCCTCGTGGTCGGAGGCTCCGGCGAGCTGGAGGGAGAGCACCAGGACGGCGAAGACGGCGAGCAGCACCCAGCAGGCGGCGACGGTCCTCGAGGTGGAGAGCCGGTTGTCCTCGCCGATGAGCGGAGCGAGCAGACCTCCGCGCGCGCGGTGGTACGAGGCAGCGACGGCCAGCAGTACGGCGGTGACGAGCCCGGCGATCAGCCCGGCGGTACGGGCGGTGGACCAGCCGGCGCCGATCGCGGTGGCGGTCTCGCCGAGGACGAGCGCGACGAGGGCGACCGCGATGACGCTCAGGGTCCGCAGCCGTACCAGGTGCAGCCAGGCGTCACCGGCTTCGCGGCCGCGGTCGGCGACCGCCCGGGCGGCACCGGTCAGCTCGTCGGAGACCCACTGCCGGGAGGCCGAGGGCGACTGCCGCACCCCGGCGGGCAGCCCCTTCCCGACGGCGAGTTCGTCCCGTTTGGCGAGGAAGGCGGCGACCGCGCGCCGGTGTCCTTCGCGTGCTCCGTGCGGGCAGTCGCCGCACGTACAGCCCCCGCCGTGCGTCCCGCTTGCCCTCGCCTCGTCCAACGCCACGACCTGTGCCGCCCTTTCCCGCCCCGGTGAAACCAACTCGCCCACGATGTCCATGAATTGTGCCGTACCGGACGCCTTCGGGCCGCATCGGGCAGGTCCGGGCGACGGCGCCCGCGCCGAGGAGGCCCGCAGACGGCGATGCCGCCGCTCCCACGCGGGGGAACGGCGGCATCGTCAGGGGTTCTCGGGGAGGACTACTCCCACTCGATGGTCCCCGGCGGCTTGCTCGTCACGTCGAGGACGACGCGGTTGACGTCGGCGACCTCGTTGGTGATGCGGGTGGAGATCTTTGCCAGCGTCTCGTACGGCAGGCGCGACCAGTCGGCCGTCATGGCGTCCTCGGAGGACACCGGGCGCAGCACGATCGGGTGGCCGTAGGTGCGGCCGTCGCCCTGGACGCCGACCGAGCGGACGTCGGCGAGGAGGACCACCGGGCACTGCCAGATCTCGCGGTCGAGACCGGCGGCCGTCAGCTCCTCGCGGGCGATGGCGTCGGCCTCGCGCAGCAGGTCGAGGCGCTCCTTGGTGACGTCACCGACGATGCGGATGCCGAGGCCGGGGCCGGGGAACGGCTGGCGCTGGACGATCTCCTCCGGCAGGCCGAGTTCCTGGCCGACCATCCGGACCTCGTCCTTGAACAGCTGGCGCAGCGGCTCGATCAGCTCGAACTCGATGTCGTCGGGGAGGCCGCCGACGTTGTGGTGCGACTTGATGTTGGCGGTGCCGGTACCGCCGCCGGACTCGACGACGTCCGGGTAGAGGGTGCCCTGCACGAGGAAGGCGACCTGCTCGCCGTCGGCCGCGCCCTCGGCGATGATCTCCGCCTGGGCCTGCTCGAAGACGCGGATGAACTCGCGGCCGATGATCTTCCGCTTCTGCTCCGGGTCGGAGACCCCGGCGAGCGCGTCGAGGAAGCGCTTCTCGGCGTCGACGACCTTCAGCTGGACGCCGGTGGCGGCCACGAAGTCCTTCTCGACCTGCTCGGTCTCGCCCTTGCGCATCAGACCGTGGTCGACGTAGACGCAGGTCAGCTGGGAGCCGATGGCCTTCTGTACGAGGGCCGCGGCGACCGCGGAGTCCACGCCGCCGGAGAGGCCGCAGATGGCGCGCTTGGTGCCGACCTGCTCGCGGATGAGGGCGACCTGCTCCTCGACGACGTTGGTGGTCGTCCAGTTCGGCTCGATGCCCGCGCCGCGGTAGAGGAAGTGCTCCAGGATCTGCTGCCCGTGGGTCGAGTGCATGACCTCGGGGTGGTACTGGACGCCGTAGAGCTTCTTCTCGTCGTTCTCGAAGGCGGCGACCGGGACGACGTCGGTGGACGCGGTCACGGTGAAGCCCTCGGGGGCGGCGGAGCAGGCGTCACCGTGCGACATCCACACGGCCTGCTCGTCGGGGGTGCCCTCGAAGAGGGTGGAGCCCGACTTGGTGACGGTGAGCGGGGTACGGCCGTACTCGCGGGCACCGTTGTCGTCGACGGTTCCGCCGAGCGTGGTCGCCATCAGCTGGAAGCCGTAGCACATGCCGAAGACCGGCACCCCGGCCTCGAACAGCGAGCGGTCGATCGAGGGCGCGCCCTCCGCGTACACCGAGGACGGGCCGCCGGACAGGATGATCGCGCGGGGGTTCTTCGCCAGCATCTCGGCCACCGGCATGGTGGACGGGACGATCTCGCTGTAGACCCGGGCCTCACGGACGCGGCGGGCGATGAGCTGGGCGTACTGCGCGCCGAAGTCGACGACGAGAACCACGTCGGTGGTCATGTCGGGGGCGGCGGGGGGTGCTGCTGGCACGAGGCGGCCTTCCGGCGGTGAGGGGTGTCGGTCCTTCAATGTTACCGGCCGCGGCGAAGACGCTTCCCTCGCGCCGTTCCCGCCCGGCGCCCGGGGGCGGTCCCACCATCCGGACCCCCCTTGGGTGCCGGGCGGGAGCGGGGCCATACTGGGCGCCATGCGTCAGCACACGATCTACGTCTTTACCTATGGCACCCGGCCCGCCGGGTGTCATGGTCGTGCTGCTTGAGCAACTGACGAGCGACCTTCCAGACGCCCCGGGCCGACAGGCCCGGGGCGTCTTGGCGTTCGGGGCCGTCGGTCCGGGGCCCGTACCCGATCGGGAGTCCGACCATGAGCATCAACACCACCCCCGCCACGACCACCGCGACCACCGCGAAGACCGCGAAGACCGCGACCGAGGTGACCGGGGCGCACACCGAGGAGGCCGCCGCGCTGATCGGCGGCGCCCGGGAACGGATCGACGCGCTGGACGACCGGATCATCGGCCTGGTCCAGGAGCGGATGGCGGTGTCGGCGGTCATCCAGGAGGCGAGGATCACGTCCGGGGGCCGCCGGGTGAACCTCTCCCGCGAGATGGAGGTGCTCAGCCACTTCCGGGACGCGCTCGGGAAGCCCGGGACCCCGCTCGCGATGACGCTGCTGGAGCTCTGCCGCGGCCAGGTGTGACCCCGGCGCGCGGCGGAGTGCGTGGGCGCCCCGGTGCGCGCAGGGCTGTACGGCCGTACCCCCGTTCGGCCCCGGTCTCACCCGTACGGCGCGTGACCGGCCCGGACCGGCCTTCGTTGTTCGGGGTGTCCGCACCGGCCAGGGGCGGCATCGGCAGGAAAAAGCGCGTGGCTCCGCTCGGACGTGTGACGTATCTCAGGTGCGTCGTGGGACCGCGTCCCGGCGTTGTGACCGGTCGGCAGGGGACAGCAGTCCGGTCACCGGGTGGGGGCCGGCTCCGGGGACGCCCGGAGCCGGCCCCCACTGGCTTCTCCCTGGGGCCGCCCCCTACTACACCTCCGGCCCCGCCTTCGGCGGTACGGCCGGGATTCCCAGGAACGGCAGCTTGAGCGCGCCGAACGCCTCCTCGGGCACCACCGGCGCGACGGGCTTCACCGGCGTCAGCCGCTCGTACGCCTCGCCCGGCTCCGGTCGCGGGTCGTCCTCGCCCTTGTTGGGCCAGAACGACATGGCGCGCTCGGCCTGCGCGGTGATCGTCAGCGAAGGGTTGACGCCCAGGTTGGCGGAGACCGCCGAGCCGTCCACCACCGAGATCCCGGGGTGGCCGTGCAGCCGGTGGTACGGGTCGATGACGCCCTCCGCCGTGCTCGCCCCGATCGGGCATCCGCCGAGGAAGTGCGCGGTGAGCGGGGTGCCCATCAGCTCGCCGATGTTGGACCCGGCGAAGCCGTTGATCTCCGCCGCGAGCAGCGAGGCGGCCTGGGTGGCCTCGGCGATCTGCGTCGGGTTGGGTGCCCCGTGGCCCTGCCGGGCGGTGAGCAGGCCCTTTCCGATGCCGCTGGGCTTGCGGTAGGCGGTCAGCGAGTTGTCGAGCGACTGCATGACGAGCCCGATGATGGTCCGCTCCGACCACTTCCGGTTGGAGAGCGAGCGGGCCGCGATCGTGGGGTGCCTGACCACGCTGGAGAGCCAGGCACGCACCCGCCGCCGGGCGAACGGCACCTGGAGGATGGTGAGGCCGCCCATGGCGTTGGAGCCCTTGCCGTAGCGGACCGGCTCGATGTGGGTGCTGGCGTCCGGGTGGATCGAGGACGTGATCGCGACGCCCTTGGTGAAGTCGGGCTTCGTGCCGTGCTTGCGGCGGTAGCGGCGGTCGCTGGTCTGCGCGCCGACCAGCCCCTCGGAGTTGGTACGGGTCAGCTCGCCGAGCCGGTCCGAGAGCCGGGGCAGCCGCCCCTCGTCCTTCATCCGGTGCAGCAGGGTCTGGGTGCCGTACGTGCCCGCCGCGACGATCACGTACCGGGCCCGGAGGGTACGGGGCGCGGCCTTGCGGCGGCGGTCGGTGGGGACGGTCTCGACCCGGTGGCCGTGCTCCGGGCCGTCCGGGTCCTCGGTGACGGAGAGCACGGTGGTCATCGGGTGGATGACCGCCCCGGCCTTTTCGGCGAGGTGGAGGTAGTTCTCGGTGAGGGTGTTCTTCGCCCCGTGCCGGCAGCCGGTCATGCACTCGCCGCACTCGGTGCATGCCTTCCGGGCGGGCCCCGCGCCGCCGAAGTACGGGTCGGCGACCGTGCCGCCGGGCTCCGCCTTCGCCGTGCCGTCGGCGTCCCGGCCGTCGCCGAAGAACACTCCGACGGGTGCCAGGTGGAAGGTGTCGCCGACGCCCATCGCCTCGGCGGTCGCCTTGAGGTGGACGTCGGAGGGGGTCGTCGTCGGGTTGAGCCGGACCCCGAGCATCCGGGTCGCCTGGTCGTAGTAGGGCCGCAGCTCGTCCTGCCAGTCGGTGATGCCCGCCCACTGGCGGTCCTCGAAGAACGCGGCGGGCGGCACGTACAGCGTGTTCGCGTAGTTCAGCGAGCCGCCGCCGACCCCGGCTCCGGCCAGCACCATGACCTTGCCGAGGAGGTGCACCCGCTGGATGCCGTAGAGGCCGAGGGCGGGGGCCCAGAGGTAGTTCCGCAGGTCCCAGGAGTTCTTGGGCAGCGTCCCCGGGGTGAAGCGGCGGCCCGCTTCCAGCACCCCGACCCGGTACCCCTTCTCGGTCAGCCGGAGCGCCGAGACCGCGCCGCCGAAGCCCGAGCCGACGACCAGGACGTCGTAGTCGAAGGCGGTGTCGGAGTCGGTTTCGACGCCGTCGGCCTGATGGCGGGCAGCGCTGTCCTCGGGCATGGCTCTCCTCGTTCTCGTCGCGATGTTTCGCGGACCTCGGTGGAACCTGCTGGTCGTCACGGACGGCCGCGCGCGATCAGCGCAGCCGGAACGCCTTCATCGCCTTGAGGCTGCGGCTCATGAACGCCGCGTACTTCTCGTCGTCCATCCCGAAGGCCGGGGCGAGCGGGATCAGCCGCTGCTGGGCGACGGTCTGCGCCTCGGTGTACTTGAGGATTCCCTCGGAGCCGTGCCGGCGGCCGAGCCCGGAGTCCTTCATGCCGCCCATCGGGGACTGCACGCTGCCGTAGGCGGGGGCGTACCCCTCGTTGATGTTGACGGTGCCGGTGTTCAGGCGGGCGGCGACCCGGTGGCCACGCCGGGCGTCCTTGGTCCAGACGCTGGCGTTGAGGCCGTAGGGGGTGGCGTTGGCGAGGGCGATCGCCTCGTCCTCGTCGGTGAAGCGGTAGACCGAGACGACCGGGCCGAAGGTCTCCTGGGTGCAGACCTCCATGGGCGCCTCGACGCCTTCGAGGATGGTCGGCTCGTAGAAGAGCGGGCCGATGTCGGGGCGCGCCTTGCCGCCCGCGACGAGGGTGGCGCCCTTGGCGACGGCCTCGTCCACGTGCCGGACGACGGCCTCCAGCTGGCGTTCCCCGGCGAGCGAGCCCATGTCGGCGCCGTACGCGAGGGAGCCGCCGAGCCGCATCGCCCTGGTCCGCGCGGCGAAGCGGGCCACGAAGTCGTCGGCGACGGACTCGTGGACGTACAGCCGCTCGATGGAGATGCAGAGCTGTCCGGCGGAGGAGAAGCAGGCGCGGACGGCACCGGCGGCGGCCTTCTCCACGTCGGCGTCGGCCAGCACCAGCATGGGGTTCTTGCCGCCGAGCTCCAGCGAGACACCGACCAGCCGGGCCGCCGCGCCCTGGGCGACCTCGCGGCCGGTGCGGGTGGAGCCGGTGAAGGAGACGTAGTCCGCGCGCTGGACGACCTCGGGGCCGACGACCGGGCCCTCGCCGAGCACCACCTGGAAGACCTCGGCGGGCAGCCCGGCCTCGATCAGCAGGTCACGGGCCCAGAGGGCGGTCAGCGCGGTCTCCGTGTCGGGCTTCATCACGACGGCGTTGCCGGCGACGAAGGCGGGCAGCGCGTCGCCGACCGAGAGCTCCAGCGGGTAGTTCCACGGGGCGATCTGGCCGACGACCCCGCGCGGCTGGCGCAGCTCGGTGACCTTGGTCAGGGTCGGTACGACCCCGGTGTGCCGCTTCGGGCGCAGGTACGCGTGCGCCTTGCGCCCGTAGTGGCGGGAGGCGACGGCGACCGCCTGCACCTCCTCGTGGGCGTGCAGCCGGGCCTTGCCGGTCTCCAGCTGGATGAGGTCGAGCACCTCGGCCTGGCGCTGGAGCACCAGGTCGTGGAAGCGGAGCAGTACGGCGGCCCGGGTACGTACGGGGGTGGCGGCCCAGACGGGCTGGGCGGCGCGGGCCCGTTCGAAGGCGGTCGCCACGTCCTCGGCGGTGGACTCCGGCAGGTCGGCGAGCTTCTCGCCGGTGACCGGGGTGTGGTTCGCGGTCCGTCCCGAGCCGACGACGCCGCGGACCAGCCGGGCGACCAGGTCGGGGGTGACCACGTCGGCCGCCGTGCGTACGCCCGCCGGGGCCGCCGCCACCGGGTTGGTCCCGGCGGCCGTGGCCGCTCGCGGGTCCGCCGCGCTCGTGTCCACTGCCTGCGAGTCCGCTGCCGTCGTGTCCGCTGCCTGCGAGTCCGTCATGAGGGCGAGGGTAAGTCCACCGGACGACTTTGGGTACCCGTGGGTAACGGCCTTTTCAGACTCCCCACACTCGGCCAGTGATCACTGGCGACATAGCTGCTGATCAGCGCGGTCCGGGGACACTCACGGGTGTGGCGGCGGCTTTCCGGCAGCGGCCCGCGGCGCGGTCGCCCCCGCGCGTACGCCTCCCGCCGCACCGGGCCGGCGTGCGGGTCACCCGGTCCCGGCGGGCGGGCGCCAACTCCTGAGCATGGTGTCGAACAGCTGCCGGGTGTCGTCCCAGTCGTCCACCGGGGCCGTCAGGTAGAGCGCGTACTCGGGCCCACCGGTGTCGCCGCCGAAGTACATCTGGTCGATGCCGCGCCGCTCCCCCGGATGGTCCTTCGTCTCCGTCCAGGTGAACTCCCACAGCGAGCCGGGGTAGTCGCGGAAGGTGTTCTCGTCGAGGGAGACGCGGCTGTACCCGGGCAGCCGGTTCTCCAGGTTCTTCTCCATGGCGAGCATGTGGGTGTACGGAGAGTCGAAGTCGGGTGCGTCGTCGATGCTGATGCGGATGCGGTGCCCGCCCTCGTCCGGGGTGTAGTCGATCTGGTTGCCTTCCGTCCGGCGCTCCCAGCCCTCCGGTACGGCGAGGGTGAAGCCGGCCGGGTCCTCCACCCGCTTCCAGCCCGCCGGTATCGCGGAACCCGCCGTACCGCCGGAACCGGCGGTCGGCGGTGCGGCGGAGTCGGACGGGTCCGACGAAGGGTCCGCGGCCCCGTCCGAGGGGCCCGGGGTGGCGGACTCCCCCGCGGTGACGGTGGGCGAGGGCGGTGCGGCGTCGTCGTCCGAGCCGCCACTGGCGTAGTGCATCGCGCCCAGTCCGGCCCCGGTGCCGAGCACCGCCGCGACCACCACGGCCACCACCGTGTTGCGGCGGCGGCGCGATCCGGCCTTCGGTCCGGTCGCCGCGGTGGTGTTGCCCGGGGGTGTTCCGTGCGGGAAGCCGACCGGCGGCGTGGAGGCGCCGAAGCCCGGCGTGGGCGACGCCGTCACCGGCTCCCCGGCTCCGTATCCGTGGCCGGGCGGAGCCTGCCCGGGCCTGGCTTCCACCGGCGCGGTCGGTCCGGTCGCCGGTCCCTGTCCGGTCACGGTCCCACCGGCCGCCCGCGGGTTCGTCTCGCTCCGCGTCTCGCCCGGGTAGTGCCGCGTGTCCACGTACACCTGCGCGGTCCGCGGTTCGCGGCCGGTCAGCACGGACCGGAGCATCCGCTCGGTCTCGGCGGCCGAGGGACGGCCCGCCGGGTCCTTGCACAGCAGGGCGGCGATCACCGGTCCGAGGGTGCCCGCCGACGCGGGGATGGACGGTTCGTCGGTGACGACCGCCTGCATGGTCGCGATGGGGGAGGAACGCCGGAACGGCGAGCGGCCGTCGATCGCCGCGAACAGCGTGGCGCCGAGCGACCAGAGGTCGGACGCGGGGCCGGGGTCGTGGCCCTGCACCCGCTCGGGCGCCAGATAGTCGATGGACCCGATGAGTTCGCCGGTCCGGGTGATGGTCGAGTCGCCCTCGATGGCGGCGATGCCGAAGTCGGTGAGGAGGATCTGCCCGTCGCGGGCGAGCAGGACGTTGCCGGGCTTGACGTCCCGGTGCAGCACCCCCGCCGCGTGCGCGGCGCCCAGCGCGCCGAGCACCCCTAGCCCGATGCGCGCCGCCTCGTGCGGGGTGACCTCGCCGGTCTCCTTGGCGGAGTCGGCGAGTGACGGTCCGTCGACGAACTGCATGACGATCCACGGGCGGTCGTCGTGATCCAGCACGTCGTGGACCGTGACGACACCCGGGTGGCTGATGCGGGCGGCGGCGCGCGCCTCCTTGCGGGTACGGGCGTGCAGCACGACCCGGTCGGCCTCCGCGACGTACAGCCCCGCCGTCAGTTCCTTGACGGCGACCGTGCGGTGGAGCAGTTCGTCCTCGGCCCGCCACACCTTGCCCATGCCGCCCCGGCCCAGCACGTCCACCAGCCGGTACCGGCCCGCGAGCACCAGTCCGGGCGCCGTCGCGGCGGCCCTGTCGGTACGCCTGCCGCTGTTCGATGAGTGATCCACGTGTCGTCCCCGCCCCGTTCAGTGGGTGCCAGATTACGGAGGGGCTGGGAGACGGGGAACCTCGCACCGCCCACGAGACCGCACTGTGATGACCCCGTGCGGCGTCGTACCGGTACATTCCGGACCGTCAGGAGGTGACCTTGTAGGAGGAGATGACCTGCTGGTAGATGCTGCTGACCTGATCGCGCTCGCTGACCGGGCCGATGACCTGGATGATGTGGTACCGGCCGTCGACGATCATCGCGAGGTTACGGACGAACACCTCACGGCCGTTGCCGTCCTGCCAGGTGTACTGCCCCTCGGCCATGGCCTGCCGGCCGACGTCCACCCGGCGCACCCCGGCGGACGTGGCCCAGGAGGAGTCGCGGAACGGCTGCAACTCCGTTTCCTTGTCGCGCTGGTACGCCAGCGGATCGGAGCCGTTGGCCTGCACGGTGTCCCGGCCCGGCACGATCAGCAGGCTGAACCCGTCGCTGCCGTAACGGACCTGCCGGTCCGCATTGGCCGGGCTGCGCTGCCAGTCCTTCAGCACGCCCACCTCGAACCCTTCCGGGTCCTTGCGGAGCGCGTACCCCGGTGGGAGCGCGACGGCGGAACGGCTCGTCTGCGGGTCCTGGGTACCGGGGGCGGACGACGCCTTGCCGGAGCCGGACGGGGACGGCTTCTCGGCGGGCGGACGGGAACCCGCCGGGGTCGCGGAGTCGGTGGCCGCCGGGGTGGGGGCGGCGCCCGTGCGGGTGCCGTCGCCGCTCTTCGGCATGAACACCATGGCGTAGACCAGGGCGCCGACCAGCGCCAGCAGCACGAGCACCAGGAGCAGCCGGCCGAGGCGGCGCGGCGGCCTGTCGCCGTTGTCCCGCAGCACCTTGGGCTCGCGCGGACCGCGCGGGGGCCTGCGCCCCTGCGTCTCCTGGGGCTGGTGGTACACCTGCTGCTGCGGGGGCTCCTGGTACGCCCGCTCGTCGGTCTCCGGATAGGCGTGCAGTCCCAAGGCCTCCAGCCCGCCTTCGGCCTGGCCGCCCTGACCGCCGTGGGTGCCCTGGCGGTGCCTGCCCTGGGAGGCGGAACGGAAGCGGCCCCGGCGCCTGCGGACGAGTTCGCCCTTGCGGCGGACGATGGGCAGCTTGGTGGCGTCGTCGGCGGGGAGCGGCACGACGTCCGAGCCCGCCTCGGGCTCCGGGGCGGACCGGATGAGGGAGCGCAGCCAGCCGCGCAGCTCCTCGAAGTCGGGCCGTTCGGCGGGGTCCTGGCGCAGCAGCGACTCCACGACCGGCCGCAGCGGACCGCACTCCTCCGCGAAGGCGGGCGGCTCTCCGCACACCATCTGGACGAGCTCGGCGGCGCTCTCCTCCGGGTAGGGCGCGTGCCCCTGGACGGCGCGGTAGAGCAGCGCGCCGAGCGCCCAGAGATCGGTGGAGGGGCCGATGGGCGGAGCGAGTTGCCAGTTCTCGTGGACCGGCCCGGCCTGTTCGGGCGACCGCCTCGGCGACCGCGGTGACGGTGTCGGGGTCGTCCAGGTCGCGGCGGGTCGCGGTCTCGATGAGCAGCAGGTGCCGGCGTACGAGGG
>NZ_JBSFVR010000095.1:0-23267 GCF_053592415.1 Streptomyces sp. NPDC002690
CCCGAAGGACCCCGCCAAGGCGGTCCGCAACGCCGCGCTCGTCGGGGACATGGGGCGCCAGGCGCTGACCGAGCTGCGCGAGATGCTGGGCGTGCAGCGCCACCGCCGTGACCGGGGCCGCCACCAGCAGTGTCGCCGCCCCGAGGATCAGCCCCATCGCGGGGAAACCGGCCCCCTCGGAGAGCACGCTGCCCAGCACCGGCCCGCAGGCCACCCCCACCGAGGAGGCGGAGCCCGCGAGGACCGCCCAGCGGCCCCGTACGTCGAGCGAGGCGGCCAGGCCGATCAGGTACGAGAGGACCACCGGGTAGACGGTGTTCCACAGGACCTCGCCGGTCGCGAAGGAACCGAGGCCGCGCGCGGAGGCGCTGAGCACGATGCTTCCGGCGATGACGACCGTGCCGCAGCCGATCGGGACAGCGCGGCCGAGCCGGGCGCCCAGCGCCCCGGCGCCCATGACCCCGAGCAGCCCGGCGCCCAGCGCGGCGGCGAAGACCGCGCCGACGGTGACTTCGGAGAGCCCCACCTGGTCCACGCCGATCCGGCTGCTGACGCCCCAGAGCGCGTTCTGCGCCATGGACCAGACGAGCATCCCGCCCGCCAGCAGCAGACCCGAACGCCGGTGCGGCAGACGGCCGGTGGCCGGGGTGCCGGTCACGACGGGGGCGGGTGCGTCGAGCCGTGAGGTGGCCGGCCAGACGAGCAGGGCGACCAGGGCGATGGCGGCGAACGGCAGCCGGTGGCCGCCGCCCAGGTGCGGGATCGTCAGGTACAGGGCGCCGGCGGTGGCGGAGACGCTGAGCAGCCCGAGCGAGGAGGTGCGGTGCGGGTCGCTCTGCGAGGCGATCCCTGACGCCGCCACCGCGGTGGCCGTGCCCGAGCCGAAGCCGCCGACCATCGCGCCCAGCACCACCAGCGGCAGCGAGGTGGTCAGCGCGGCGCAGCCGTATCCGGTGACGGCGAGGACCAGCCCGAGCCGCGCGCAGCCGCGGGCGCCGAACCGGTCGACCCGGCCCGCCAGCGAGAAACCCGCGGAGGCCGAACTCAGCAGCAGGGCGCTGCCGACGAGGCCGGCCTGAGAGGTGGTCAGACCGAGATGGGCGCTGAGCCGCCCGACGACGGTGGGAAGCAGATAAGCGGCGAGGTAGCCGGCGGTGAACACGGCGACCAGGGGCCACGCGGCGCGAGGGCGCGAGGACATGGGCGTTCCTGAAGACATGCCGGAGACCGGCAGGGGGAGGTGGGGGAGGCGGTGCGGGGGTGAAGAGAGAGTGGGGGAGCACCAGGGTGACGCGAGAAATGGGGGGAGAAGTGCGGTTCCCCGGTCTTCGTACCCGATCGTGTTCGCCGGGCAATTTGTATCAAGCACGTACAGCTGATCGAAAGGCGGGATTGTGTGATCTGTGGCACATCGGTGTTTGGTGCTGAACGACCGGGGTAACGGTCCATGTTTATGCAGGTCGACCCTGGTGGTGCCGAGGGGCGTGGAGGCTGCGGGAACGCGCGCGAATCGGGCAGACTGGCCGGATTCCGCAAGGACGCGGAGCGCGTCGGTGGAGCACGCCGGGGAGCCCGCGAACCACGTCTGCGGGCACCTCAGTTCGGCACCCCCGGGGAGCGCATGATGAGCACCGACAGCAGCCCGGCCGTAGATCCACTGGTGGCGCTGCGCGTCCCGGAGGACCCGGCCTGCGACGTCTTCCTGACGGGCACGGTCTTCCTCGACATCGTCTTCACGGGCCTGGACAGCGCACCCGTACGCGGTACGGAGTCCTGGGCCCGGGGCATGGGCTCCAGCCCCGGCGGCGTCGCCAACATGGCCACCGCCCTCGCCCGCCTCGGTCTGCGCACCTCGCTCGCCGCCGCCTTCGGCGACGACCACTACGGCGAGTACTGCTGGGACGCACTCGAACAGGGCGAGGGCATCGACCTCTCCATGTCGCACACCGTCCCCGGCTGGCACTCGCCCGTCACCGTCTCCATGGCGTACGAGGGCGAGCGCACGATGGTCTCGCACGGCCACGAGGCCCCGCCCCCGGCCGCCGCGCCGGGCTGCGAAGGACGCGCGTTCCCGCACTGCCCGCCCCGCGCCCGTGCCGCCGTCGCCTCCCTCACCCCCGGCCGCAGCGAACCCTGGGTCGCTGGGGCGGCCAAGCACGGGGCCCAGATCTTCGCCGACGTCGGCTGGGACGAGACCGGCCGCTGGGACCTGGCCGCCCTGCCCGACCTCGCGCACTGCGCCGCCTTCCTGCCCAACGCGGAGGAGGCCATGCGCTACACCGGCCGCGACACCCCCCGCGCCGCCGCCCACGCGCTGGCCGAACACGTACCGCTCGCCGTGGTGACCCTCGGCGCGGAAGGCGCCTACGCCGTCGACGCGGCGACCGGCACCACCGCCGAGGTCCCCGCCATCGACGTGGCGGCCCTCGACCCGACCGGCGCCGGGGACGTCTTCGTCGCCGGGTTCGTCACCGGCACCCTCGCCGGCTGGCCGCTCGCCGACCGCCTCGCCTTCGCCGGACTCACCGCCGCCCTCTCCGTACAGGAGTTCGGCGGCTCGCTCTCCGCCCCCGGCTGGGCCGAGATCGCCGCCTGGTGGCAGCAGGTGCGCACCTTCGAGGCCCAGGACCCGGCCGCCCTGGAGCGGTACGCCTTCCTGGAGCGCCTGCTGCCCGCCGCCAGCCGCCCCTGGCCGCTGCGCCGCGCCGTCCCCACGATCGGCTTCCGGGCGCCGTGAGCGGGCCTGACGGGCATGCTCGGGGCGTACCGGATCGGGGCGCAAAACCCCTCGGCGTTGTCGGCGCGGAGTCGTAGGCTGGACACAGAGGTTGTCGACCGGCGAGAACCCCGCAACAGGAGGTATGCGCAGGCCCGAGGGCCGGCCCATGACTCAGTCACCCACACGGCCACAGGCGCGTGCCCGCATCAGGATTCCGGCCGCTCACCCCATGGTGATGCTCCTGGGATCGGGCGACTCCCTGCTGCGCGTGATCGAGACGGCGTTCCCCGAAGCCGACATCCACGTACGGGGAAACGAGATAAGCGCTACGGGCGAACCCGCCGAGGTCGCCCTCATCCAGCGCTTGTTCGACGAGATGGTGCTGGTGCTCCGCACCGGGCAGCCGATGACGGAGGACGCAGTGGAACGCTCGATCGCCATGCTCAGGGCAGCCGGCAACGGCGAGGGCGACCCGCGGGGCGAGACCCCCGCCGAGGTTCTCACCCAGAACATCCTCTCCAACCGCGGACGCACGATCCGGCCCAAGACGCTCAACCAGAAGCGGTACGTCGACGCCATCGACAAGCACACCATCGTCTTCGGCATCGGCCCCGCGGGTACCGGCAAGACCTACCTCGCCATGGCGAAGGCGGTCCAGGCGCTCCAGTCGAAGCAGGTCAGCCGCATCATCCTGACCCGGCCCGCCGTCGAGGCGGGGGAGCGGCTCGGCTTCCTGCCCGGCACGCTCTTCGACAAGATCGACCCGTACCTGCGCCCGCTCTACGACGCGCTGCACGACATGCTCGACCCCGACTCGATCCCGCGCCTGATGGCGGCGGGCACGATCGAGGTCGCGCCGCTCGCATACATGCGCGGCCGTACTCTGAATGATGCTTTCATCATCCTGGACGAGGCCCAGAACACCAGCGCCGAGCAGATGAAGATGTTCCTCACCCGCCTCGGCTTCGACTCGAAGATCGTCATCACCGGTGACGTCACCCAGGTCGACCTCCCGAACGGCACCAAGAGCGGTCTCCGACAGGTCCAGGAGATCCTCGACGGCGTCGAGGACGTCCACTTCTCCCGGCTCACGTCCCAGGATGTCGTCCGGCACAAGCTCGTCGGCCGTATCGTCGACGCGTACGAGAAGTACGACGACCGAGCCGGTACCAACGGGAAGTAGTTTCAGCGCACCATGTCGATCGACGTCAACAACGAATCCGGAACCGAGGTCGACGAGCAGGCGATCCTCGACATCGCCCGCTACGCCCTCGCCCGGATGCGGATCCACCCGCTGTCCGAACTCTCGGTGATCGTGGTGGACACCGACGCCATGGAGCAGCTCCACATCCAGTGGATGGACCTGCCGGGCCCGACCGATGTCATGTCCTTCCCGATGGACGAGCTCCGGCCGCCGTCGAAGGACGACGAGGAGCCTCCGCAGGGCCTCCTCGGTGACATCGTGCTCTGCCCGGAGGTCGCGAAGCGGCAGGGCGAAGAGGCCGAGACGCGGCACTCCATGGACGAGGAGCTCCAGCTCCTCACCGTCCACGGAGTGCTGCACCTCCTCGGCTACGACCACGAGGAGCCCGACGAGAAGGCCGAGATGTTCGGCCTCCAGGCCGCCATCGTGGACGGCTGGCGGGGCGAGCACGGGCTGACCGGCCCCTCCCCGGCTCCCACGGTCTCGTGAGCTTCCCGCTCGTCGCGGGAGCCGTCCTGCTGGTGATCGTCGGCTGGCTCGCCGCCTGCGCCGAGACCGCCATCGCCCGCATGTCCAGCTTCCGGGCCGCCGAGGCGGTCCGGGCCGGACGGCGCGGCAGCGCGAAACTCGCGCAGGTCGCCTCCGACCCGACCCGCTACCTCAACGTCGCCCTGCTGGTGCGGGTCGCCTGCGAGATGGCGGCCGGGGTCCTCGTCACGTACGCCTGCCTCCAGGAACTCTCCGAGACCTGGGAAGCGCTGGCCGTCGCGATGGGGGTCATGGTCCTCGTCAGCTACGTCGCCATCGGCGTCTCGCCCCGCACCATCGGCCGCCAGCACCCGCTGAACACGGCGACGGCCGCCGCGTACGTCCTGCTGCCGCTGGCCAGGATCATGGGCCCGATCCCGCAGCTGCTGATCCTCATCGGCAACGCCCTCACCCCCGGCAAGGGGTTCCGCAAGGGACCGTTCGCCAGCGAGGCCGAGCTGCGCGCGATGGTCGACCTCGCGGAGGCGGAGTCGCTGATCGAGGACGACGAGCGCCGCATGGTGCACTCCGTCTTCGAGCTGGGCGACACCCTCGTCCGCGAGGTGATGGTGCCCCGCACCGACCTGGTCGTCATCGAGCGGTACAAGACGATCCGCCAGGCGCTCACCCTCGCGCTGCGCTCCGGCTTCTCCCGCATTCCGGTCACCGGGGAGAACGAGGACGACATCGTCGGGATCGTCTACCTCAAGGACCTTGTCCGCAAGACCCACATCAACCGCGACTCCGAGGCCGACCTCGTCTCCACGGCGATACGGCCCGCCGTCTTCGTCCCCGACACGAAGAACGCCGGCGACCTGCTGCGCGAGATGCAGCAGGACCGCAACCACGTCGCCGTCGTCATCGACGAGTACGGCGGCACGGCCGGCATCGTCACCATCGAGGACATCCTGGAGGAGATCGTCGGCGAGATCACCGACGAGTACGACCGCGAGCTGCCGCCCGTCCAGGAGCTGGAGAACGGCTGCTACCGGGTGACCGCCCGCCTCGACATCGGCGATCTCGGGCAGCTCTTCGGCTTCGACGAGTACGACGACGAGGACGTCGAGACCGTCGGCGGTCTCCTCGCCAAGGCGCTCGGCCGCGTCCCGATCGCCGGTGCCACCTCGGTCGTCAGCCTCCCCGACGGCCGCATGCTCCGGCTGACGGCGGAGTCCACGGCCGGCCGCCGCAACAAGATCGTCACCGTGCTGGTCGAGCCGGAGGCGGAGGCACAGGTGGATTCGAAGTCGGACTAGGGCAACGCCCCTTCGGGTGAACGGAATCGGAATGAACGGCGCACAACTACGGGCCTTCTGCCTGGACTTCAACGAGGCCGTGGAGGAGTTCCCCTTCACGCCGGAGACCTCGGTCTTCAAGGTGCTCGGCAAGATGTTCGCGCTCAGCGCCCTGGACGCCCGCCCGCTCACCGTCAACCTCAAGTGCGACCCGGACGAGGCGGTACGCCTCCGCGAGGAGTACCCGGCGATCGTTCCCGGCTGGCACATGAACAAGCGCCACTGGAACACCGTGACGGTCGGCGAACTCCCCGCCAAGTTCGTCCGCGAGCTGGTCGAGGACAGTTACGACCTGGTGGTGGCGGGGCTGCCCCGGGCGGAGAGGCTCCGGCTGGACCGTCCCTGAGCGTGGGGTGGTCCTCGGCGCCCCCGGTTACGCAACCGGGGGCGCAGGCATTTCCCGCCGAGCAGTTCTCAGCTCAGCGCCTTCTCGATGGGTTCAAAGATGTCGGCGTCGGTCTCCTGCTGCCAGGACGGGAGGCCGGGCCAGTCGGCCACGTAGCCCGGCTTCGGGTCCTCGAAGTGCTTGAACATCTGGGCCGTCCAGCACACCGCGACGAAACGGCCCTTCTGCTCGCGGGACAGCCGCGCCGCCGATCCGCCGCTGACCTCGACGAACTGGCAGACCTGCGCGTACACGGGGCCTGCGGCCTCCCGGCCCGGAAGCTAGGACTCGGCCTGCCCGGGGCTCCCGTCCAGCACCAGCACGACGTGCTCGTTCTCGCCGTACCGGACCGTCCCGGTACGCCGGAAGCCGTGCTTCTCCAGCAGCCGCACCGAGCCGGTGTTCCCGACGTAGGGATCGGCGTACAGGGGTCGGGCGGTTTCCCGTTCCAGGAACAGGGCCAGTGCCTGCGTGCCGATTCCCCGGCCCCAGTACTGCCGGCCGAGCCAGTACCCGATGAAGCGCCGCTCCTCGGCCCACCACGCCACGACGTTGCCCGCGAGTTCTCCGTCGACGGTGATGGCCTGTACGAAGTTGGTGGGGTCCCCGAGAACCTTCGTCTTCCAGTGGGTCATGAAAGCGTCCCGCTCCCGGGGCGGGAACTTCGACCGCCGCACGGCCTCGGGATCGTGCTCCTGGGCGAGGAACTCCTCCAGATCGGCCGGTTCGACGTCTCGCAGACGCACCTGTTCACTCATGCCGACGGAGTCTGCCAGGTGGCACTGACACCCCGACGGCCCCTGACCGATGACCTGGTCAGGGGCCGTTCATCCGTGGTGGGTGGGCCGGCCCCGCCCGCGTCAACGCCGCCGAAGCCCCGCCGCCACGACCGCCGCGCCCACCAGCAGCAGCGCCGCGTCCAGCGCCACCACCGTGCGGACCCCCGTGAACAACTCGCCCTGCGTGGTGGCCAGCACGCCCAGCAGGGGGATGCCGAGGGTCAGGCCGACCTGCTGGGTCGTGGTGACCAGGCCGGTCGCCAGGCCCTGTTCGGCGTCCGGGACGCCCGAGGTCACCGCGAGGCCGTAGCTGACGATCGCGCCCAGGTGGCACATGCTCGCCAGCGAGACGCCGACCGTGGCGACCACTACCCCGCCGTGCTCGCCCAGGGCCAGCAGCAGCGCGATGAAAGCACCCTGGCCGAACAGTGAGCCCACCAGGGTGCGGCGGGCGCCGAAGCGGCCGATCACCCTCGGGGCGTACGTACCGGCCACCGCCGAGAGCAGCCCCTGCACCCCGAAGACCAGCCCGGTGGCGAACGCCGACAGGCCCAGCACGTCCTGGAGGTACAGGGTCAGCACGAAGACCACGGTGGACATCAGGGCGAAGGTCAGCAGCCCGCCGAGGTTGCCGAACGCCACCGTCCGGCGGCGCAGCATCGGCAGCGAGACCAGTGGTTCGACGGCCCGCGACTCCACCACCGCGAAGGTCACCAGCAGCGCCACCCCGAGGACCAGGGCGATCAGTACGTCGGCGTGGCCGAACCCGTTCTGGGCGGCTGTCGACAGCGCGTAGATCAGGGCGAGCAGCCCGCCCGTGACGGTGACCGCACCCGGTACGTCCAGCTTGGGCCGCTGCGGGGTGCGGGACTCCGTCAGCGCCTTCGGGGCGAGGGCGAGGACGCCGGTCGAGGCGAGCGCCAGCAGGCCCATGGTGGAGCGCCAGCCCAGGGTGTCGGTGAGTACGCCGCCCGCCACCATGCCCACGGTGAAACCGAGGGAGAGCAGCGTGCCGCTGATGCCCAGCGCCCGGTCACGCTCCGGCCCTTCCCGGAACGTGGTGGTCAGCAGGGACATCCCGGTGGGCACGATCGCCGCCGCACCGAGTCCCTGGAGGGCACGTCCGGCGAGGAACGGCACCGGGCCCCAGGCGAAGGTCGCCAGCAGTGAGGCCGCGCCGAACACGGCCAGGCCCGCGAGGAAGAGCTTGCGCCGCCCGTAGAGGTCGCCGATCCGGCCGAAGAGCAGCAGGAATCCACCGGAGGGGAGGGCGAAAGCGGTGATGGCCCACTGGAGCTGGGAGGTGCTCAGTCCGAGGTCGGTACCGAGTGCGGGGAGCGCCACGTTCAGTACGGAGAAGTCGAGCGCCACCATGAACTGGGCGGCACAGAGGACCATGAGGATCAGCCGGGACCGGCCGGAGAGTCGGGCGGGACGGGTTGCCCGGGTAACGGTGGGAGCAGCGGGACCGGGGGTTCCGGTGGCCTCGGGAGGGGATTCGATCGCCATGGCCCCACTCTCGGCCGACCGGAACAAACGTGGGGAGACGCTCCTTATCCTGTTGGTACGAACACCAGTTGGCGCCGACCAGTGGGCACCGTGCGCGACACCAGGGGGAGTGACGACGTGGCGACACCGGCCCGTACGACGACCGGCAGCGGGACGACCGGCAACGGGAAGGCTCATCGGCTCACCGAGTTGCGGGAGTTCCTGATGAGCCGCCGGGCCCGGGTCACCCCGGCCCTCGCAGGCCTCCCGGACGGCGGCGCGCGCCGCCGTACCCCGGGGCTGCGCCGGGAGGAGGTCGCCGTCCTCGCGGGCGTCGGGGTCTCCTGGTACCAGTGGCTGGAGCAGGGGCGGGACATCACCGTCTCCCCACAGGTGCTGGACTCGGTGGGACGTGTCCTGCGCCTCACCAGCGCGGAGCGCCGCCATCTGTACGTACTGGCCGGGCTCAACCCGCCCGCACCCGAGGTCGACCCGGCCGACGCCGACATGTGCGACGGGCTGCGGCGGCTCATCGACGCGTGGATGCCCTTCCCGGCGCACATCATGGACCGGTACTGGAACGTCGTGCTCTACAACGACGCCGCCTCCCTGGTCCTCGGGCTGCGCCCCGGCATCGTGCAGAACTGCCTGATCACCTTCTTCACCGACGACGTCTACCGCTCCCGCGCGACGACCTGGGAGCAGATCGCCCCGCAGGTCGTCGCGCAGTTCCGCGCGGGCTGCTCGGAGAACCCGGAGGACGAGGGCTTCCAGGCCGTCGTGGCCGAGGCGAAGGATGCCAGCCCGGAGTTCGCCGCGCTCTGGGAGCAGCGCGACATCGCGCCCGGCGGGCAGATGCGCAAGGAGCTGGAGCATCCGACGGCCGGAACGCTCCAGGTGGAGTCCACCCAGCTGCGGGTGCCCGCCCGCCCGGACCTGGCGATCGTGCTGCACACCCCGCTGCCGGGCACCGGCACCGAGGAGCGGCTCAAGTGGCTGGCGTCCCCGGAGGGGCGGCGCGACGCGATGTACCCGGTACCGGGATGAGGCGCGCGCCACACGGTTCGTATGCTCGGCACATGACTGACACCACCGACCTCGGGGCCGAGGACCGCAAGATCGTCACCCTGGCGCGCAGCGCCCGCGCCCGCAACGGAGTGCCGGAGGGCGCGGCCGTCCGGGACGAGACGGGACGTACGTACGTGGCGGGCACGGTGGCCCTGGAGTCGCTGCGGCTCACCGCCCTCCAGACGGCCGTGGCGATGGCCGTGGCCAGCGGTGCCACCTCCCTGGAGGCGGCAGCGGTGGTCTCGGACGCCGAGAGCCCGGCCGACGAGGACCGGGCGGCGGTGCGCGACCTCGGCGGGGCGGACACGCCGGTGTTCCTGGCGGGCCCGGACGGGAACGTACGGGTACGGGTCACCGCGGGGTGACTCCGTGACTTCGCCCACGTGAGCGTGGAGGCCGTGGTCGACCGGCGCCGGGGTCCGGTGCCGGTCAGTGCCCCCGGGGCGCGTACATGATCACGGCCATGCCGGCGAGGCAGATCAGCGCCCCGGCGATGTCGTACCGGTCCGGGCGGTAGCCGTCCGCGACCATGCCCCAGGCGATCGAGCCGGCCACGAAGACCCCGCCGTAAGCGGCGAGGATGCGGCCGAAGTTGTCGTCGCTCTGGAGCGTCGCGACCGCTCCGTACACCCCGAGGGCGATCACTCCCGCGCCGATCCAGGCCCAGCCCCGGTGCTCGCGGATGCCCTGCCAGACCAGCCAGGCACCCCCGATCTCGAAGAGGGCGGCGACGACGAAGAGGGCGGCGGAGCGGGCGACGAGCATGGAGGGCACGCTATCCCGGGCGCGCCGTACGAGGGCCCGGGCGCACGCGTCGCCGGGCCGGGCGGCCGACCGTTGTGCGCCGGGCCGCCGCGATCGGGGACAATGGGCGCCATGAGCGCTCGACCGAACCCCGAAGCCGCTGCGCGGCAGGCCACGGACACCGCCCCTCACCGGGCCGGTTTCGCCTGCTTCGTGGGCCGCCCCAATGCGGGCAAGTCCACCCTCACGAACGCTCTGGTCGGGCAGAAGGTGGCGATCACGTCCAACCGCCCCCAGACCACCCGGCACACCGTGCGCGGCATCGTGCACCGCGACGACGCGCAGTTGATCCTGGTCGACACCCCGGGACTCCACAAGCCGCGCACCCTGCTCGGCGAGCGGCTGAACGACGTCGTGCGGACCACCTGGGCCGAGGTCGACGTCATCGGCTTCTGCCTGCCCGCCGACCAGAAGCTCGGCCCCGGCGACAAGTTCATCATCAAGGAACTCGCCGCCATCAAGAAGACCCCGAAGATCGCGGTCATCACCAAGACGGACCTGGTCGACTCCCGGGCGCTCGCCGAACAGCTGCTGGCCGTCTCCCAGCTGGGCCAGGAGCTCGGCTTCGAATGGGCCGAGATCGTGCCGGTCTCGGCGGTCAAGGACGATCAGGTCGGGCTGCTCGCCGACCTGATCGCCCCGCTGCTGCCGGTGAGCCCGCCTCTCTACCCGGAGGGCGACCTCACCGACGAGCCCGAGATGGTCATGGTCGCGGAGCTGATCCGCGAGGCCGCGCTCGAAGGCGTACGCGACGAGCTGCCGCACTCCATCGCGGTCGTCGTCGAGGAGATGCTGCCGCGCGAGAACCGTCCGGCGGACAAGCCGTTGCTCGACATCCACGCCAACGTCTACATCGAGCGCCCCAGCCAGAAGGGCATCATCATCGGCCCGAAGGGCCAGCGGCTGAAGGACGTCGGGACCAAGTCCCGCAAGCAGATCGAGGCGCTGCTCGGCACGCCGGTCTTCCTCGACCTGCACGTCAAGGTCGCCAAGGACTGGCAGCGCGACCCGAAGCAGTTGCGCAAGCTCGGCTTCTGAACGGCGGAGCAGTCCCCGTCCCGGGCGGCGGGGCAGCCCTCGGGCCGCCCTGCCCCCCGACGGCCGAGCCGTGTCGTACCGATCGCACCGGCGCCGCCGGTCTCACGCCCCCTCGCGAAGGACACGCGAGACCAGCGTGCGCTGGTCGTCGGTCAGGTGCGGGTCCGCGCAGTGCACGGTCCGCCCGTCGACGGTGATCGTGTATCGGAAGCCGTCCGGTACGCCTGCCGGTCGGGTCCCGGCCCCCTCCGCGAGCGCGGAACGGGCCAGGGACTCCCAGGCGGCGGCGTCCTCCCGCGTGGCCGTGTCGACTTCGGCCCGGCGGGAGAGGCCGGCGAACCCGCCGGTCCGGCTCACATGAATGCGCATGTGCCCCATACTGACCCGCTCACTCGGTCGGCACCCCCACTTCCGACCAGCCCTTGATGACGGCCTCGCGCTCGTCCCCCTCGCCGAAGCGGTCGCGGGCGGCGGCCACGGTCAGCCGGGCGAAGTCGGCGAAGTCGGCGGTGGCGGTCAGCTCGCCGCCGGTCAGTACGTCGTACCAGATCTGCCCGGCCCGCTCCCAGGCGTTCCCGCCGAGGGCGGAGGCGGCGAGGTAGAAGGCGCGGTTGGGGATGCCGGAGTTGAGGTGGACCCCGCCGTTGTCGTCGTCGGTCTCGATGTAGTCCTCCATCGAGGCCGGCTGCGGGTCCTTGCCGAGCACGTCGTCGTCGTACGCGGTGCCCGGCGCCTTCATCGAGCGCAACCCCTCCCCGGTGACCCCGGGGGCGAGCAGCCCCGCGCCGATCAGCCAGTCGGCCTGCTCGGCGCTCTGCCCCAGGGAGTACTGCTTGACCAGGGAGCCGAAGACGTCCGAGACGGATTCGTTGAGCGCGCCGGACTGTCCCTCGTAGACGAGGTTGGCGGTGTGCTGGGTGAGTCCGTGCGCCAGTTCGTGGCCGATCACGTCGATGGAGAGGGTGAAGTCGAGGAAGATCTCGCCGTCGCCGTCGCCGAAGACCATCTGCTGGCCGTCGAAGAAGGCGTTGTTGTAGTCCCGGTCGTAGTGGACCGAGCCGATGAGGCGCATCCCCTTGCCGTCGAGCGAGCTGCGGCCGTAGGCGGAGAGCAACAGGTCGAAGGTGGCGCCGAAACCGGCGTACGCGCGGTTGACGCTGGCGTCCGTGGTGGGCTCGTCGCCCTCGCCGCGGACCTTGCGCCCGGGCAGCAGGGTGTGGTGACGGCAGTCGTAGATCGAGCGGCGGGGCTTGCTGGGGACGGCGCCCGCCGTGGCCGGCGCCGGGGCGATGGCGGCCAGCGAGGCCGCGTGGCGCAGGGTGCGCCGCTCGCCGTCCGCGTCGAGTGTGCGCCGGGCGGGCTCGGCGACCGCGGGGTTGTCGGACTGCGCCAGCTGGTCGAGGAGGTGCGGCGGCACGATGGTGCAGAAGACGGGGTGGATACCGGAACCGTCGTGGGATCGAGAGATCATGCAAATGACTGTGGCACTCCGTCACCGTGATGTCACTGGTTGCGACGGCAATTGACGAAATAGAGTGATGGATCACTGTTTACTCGTCATGTGTGCGCGGTCCCGCATACTGATACGGACCGGCGTTCCTGCGCACCCTCGGTTAGTCTCGTCGCATCATGCGTTTCGGGCTGCTTCTCCTTAGCTGCCGCGGCGAGGGCCTGTAGTCGTAGGCCGACCCCCTCCCCGCGGAGTCTGGTGCTGCAGCGACACAGTCGGCCGTCCCACCGCTGGACCCCGAGGAGCCCTACGCCATGACCACCGTGAACACTTCCGGTAATTCTGTCGGCCGTCCCACGCCGATCACCAACGCGACGCAGCTCCAGAAGACTTCCGGAATGCCGATCCACAAGTACGGCCAGTACGAAGCGGTCGAGATCCCCGACCGCACCTGGCCGGACAAGCGGATCACGGTGGCACCCCGCTGGCTCTCCACCGACCTGCGCGACGGCAACCAGGCCCTGATCGACCCGATGTCCCCGGCCCGCAAGCGCGAGATGTTCGATCTGCTCGTGAAGATGGGCTACAAGGAGATCGAGGTCGGCTTCCCGGCCTCCGGCGAGACCGACTTCGCGTTCGTACGCTCCATCATCGAAGAGGGCGCGATCCCCGAGGACGTGACGATCTCCGTCCTGACCCAGTCCCGCGAGGAACTGATCGAGCGGACCATCGAGTCGCTGCGCGGCGCGCACCGGGCCACCGTCCACCTGTACAACGCCACCGCCCCCACCTTCCGCCGCGTCGTCTTCCGCGGCTCGAAGGAGCAGGTCAAGCAGATCGCGGTGGACGGCACCCGGCTGGTCATGGAGTACGCCGAGAAGATCCTGGGCGGCGACACGATCTTCGGTTACCAGTACAGCCCCGAGATCTTCACCGACACCGAGCTGGACTTCGCCCTGGAGGTCTGCGAGGCGGTCTGCGACGTGTGGCAGCCGGAGGAGGGTCGCGAGATCATCCTCAACCTGCCCGCCACCGTGGAGCGTTCGACGCCGTCCACGCACGCGGACCGGTTCGAGTGGATGGGGCGCAACCTGTCCCGCCGCGAGTTCGTCTGCCTGTCGGTCCACCCGCACAACGACCGCGGTACGGCCGTCGCCGCCGCCGAGCTGGCGCTGATGGCCGGCGCCGACCGCGTCGAGGGCTGCCTCTTCGGCCAGGGCGAGCGCACCGGCAACGTCGACCTGGTCACCCTGGGCATGAACCTCTTCTCCCAGGGCGTCGACCCGCAGATCGACTTCTCGCAGATCGACGAGATCCGCCGCACCAGCGAGTACTGCAACCAGATGGAGGTCCACCCGCGCCACCCCTACGCGGGCGACCTCGTCTACACCTCCTTCTCCGGCTCCCACCAGGACGCCATCAAGAAGGGCTTCGACGCCATGGAGGCCGACGCGGCCGGCCAGGGCAAGACCGTCGACCAGATCGAGTGGGCCGTCCCGTACCTGCCGATCGACCCGAAGGACGTCGGCCGCTCCTACGAGGCCGTGATCCGCGTCAACTCGCAGTCCGGCAAGGGCGGTATCGCGTACGTCCTGAAGAACGACCACAAGCTGGACCTGCCGCGCCGGATGCAGATCGAGTTCTCCCGGATCATCCAGGCCAAGACCGACGCCGAGGGGGGCGAGGTCACCCCCGCGCAGATCTGGTCCGCCTTCGAGGACGAGTACCTGCCCAGCGCCGACGACGCCGCCGCCCGCTGGGGACGGGTCCAGATCCGTTCCGGCCAGACCACCACCGGGCAGGACGGCCGGGACACGCTGACCATCGAGGCCACCGTGGACGGTGTCGACACCGTGCTGACGGGCACCGGCAACGGCCCGATCTCCGCCTTCTTCGAGGCGCTGGCCGGTATCGGCATCGACGCACGACTGCTGGACTACACCGAGCACACCATGAGCGAGGGCGCCAGCTCGCAGGCCGCCTCGTACATCGAGTGCGCGATCGACGGCAAGGTCCTGTGGGGCATCGGCATCGACGCCAACACCACTCGGGCCTCGCTCAAGGCGGTCGTCTCGGCCGTCAACCGCGCGGGCCGCTGACCCAGGTCCGGCGGACGCGGGTTGACGCGTCCGCCGGTGGTCCGCCGGCCCACGGGGAGTACACCCCGTACGCATGTCCGGTTGGTCCGAAGTCGTACTGTTCGCCGAACCCCGTCCGCCCGCTCCGGGTGGGCGGGGTTCGGCCATTTCCGGGTGTTGTGACAGAGGAGGTGATGACGCCACCTCGCGCATGTGGCTAACATCACGTGCAACACACGGCAATGTTGCCGGAGCGTTACGGAGGTGTGCGACGTGCGGTCAGCCAAAGGACAACGCGCCCTGAGAAGGGGCCTGTACGGCATCCGCACCGCATGGGACGCCGTCGGCGACGGCGAGTTCTTCTGCCAGGACTGCGGAGGCGACCGCAACTACCGCCGCCTCACCGGCCGTCGCAGGCTCACCGTGCTCGGGGTGCCGCTGCTGCGGCGCGGCGAGGCGGGACTCGTCGTCGAATGCGCCGACTGCGGCGCCCACTTCGGTACCGAGGCCCTGGAGCATCCCACCACCACGCGGTTCTCCTCGATGCTCCGCGAGGCCGTGCATACGGTCGCGCTGGCCGTCCTGGCCTCGGGCGGCACGCCCCGCACCGCCCTGGAGGCCGCCGCCTGCACCGTCCGCGAGGCCGGGCTCGACGACTGCTCGGAGGACCAGCTCCTCACCGTCGTGGAGGTGCTCACCGCCGACATCGGCCACGACGACGGTGTCGGCGCCACCGCCGGGGCCTGCGGTGCGGCCCTCGCCATCGAGCTGCACGAGGTGCTCACCCCGCTCGCCCACCACCTTGTCCCGGCCGGCCGCGAGTCGGTGCTGCTCCAGGGCGCCCGCATCGCGCTGGCCGACGGACCGTACGGCGCGGCCGAGCGCGAGGTGCTGACCACCGTGGGCCGCGCGCTGCGGCTCTGCCCCGAGGACACCGCCCGGCTGCTCACCGCGGCCGCCCGCATGCCGTCCTGAGCGCCTCCGGGCGCCCCTGGGCGCCTCCGGGTGCCCTGCGGGCCGCGCGCGCGGGTCCGCGGCGGGGCCTCGTGCGCCCGGCCCGTCCACCCGCTCGCGGGCCGGTGGGCGACAATGGGTCCATGAGCTTGTTCCGGGACGACGGCGTCGTACTGCGTACGCAGAAACTGGGCGAGGCCGACCGGATCATCACCCTGCTGACCCGCGGCCACGGCCGGGTGCGCGCGGTCGCCCGGGGGGTACGCCGCACCAAATCCAAGTTCGGCGCCCGCCTCGAACCCTTCTCCCACGTGGACGTGCAGTTCTTCGCGCGCGGCAGCGAGCTGATCGGCCGGGGGCTGCCGCTCTGCACGCAGAGCGAGACCATCGCCCCGTACGGCGGCCGGATCGTCACCGACTACGCCCGCTACACCGCCGGCACCGCCATGCTGGAGACCGCCGAGCGCTTCACCGACCACGAGGGCGAACCGGCCGTCCAGCAGTACCTGCTGCTCGTCGGCGGGCTGCGCACCCTCGCGCGGGGCGAACACGCCCCCCACCTCATCCTCGACGCGTTCCTGCTGCGCTCCCTCGCCGTCAACGGCTACGCCCCCAGCTTCGAGGACTGCGCGCGGTGCGGAATGCCCGGACCGAACCGTTTCTTCTCCATCGCGGCGGGCGGAGCCGTATGCGCCGACTGCCGGGTGCCCGGGAGCGTCGTACCCTCGGCGGAGGCCCTGACACTGCTGAGCGCGCTGCTCAGCGGCGACTGGGCGACGGCGGACGCGTGCGAGGCGCGTCATGCCAGGGAGGGGAGTGGGCTGGTGTCCGCCTATCTGCACTGGCATCTGGAGCGCGGTCTGCGCTCGCTGCGGTACGTGGAACAGTGACCTCGCAGCGGTTCGTGCAGAAGCGACACAGGGAGACGAGAGAAGCTCATGGCAGTACGCGGGATCCTCGGCGGCCGTAACCGGCGCACGTACAAGACCCCCGAGCCGCACCCGTCCGGTGCGACTCCCCCGAAGATCCCCGCCGAGCTGGTGCCCAAGCACGTGGCCGTCGTGATGGACGGGAACGGCCGCTGGGCCAAGGAACGCGGTCTCCCGCGCACCGAGGGCCACCGGGTCGGCGAGGGCGTCGTCATGGACGTCCTCAAGGGCTGCATCGAGATGGGCGTCAAGAACCTCTCGCTCTACGCGTTCTCCACCGAGAACTGGAAGCGGTCCCCGGAGGAGGTGAAGTTCCTGATGAACTTCAACCGGGACGTCATCCGCCGCCGGCGTGACGAGATGGACGAGCTCGGCATCCGCATCCGCTGGGTCGGCCGGATGCCCAAGCTGTGGAAGTCCGTCGTCCAGGAGCTCCAGGTCGCCCAGGAGCAGACCAAGGACAACGACAAGATGACGCTGTACTTCTGCGTCAACTACGGCGGCCGGGCCGAGATCGCCGACGCCGCCCAGCGCATCGCCGAGGACGTCGCGGCGGGGAAGCTCGACCCGTCGAAGGTCAACGAGAAGACGTTCGCGAAGTACATCTACTACCCGGACATGCCGGACGTGGACCTCTTCGTGCGCCCCAGCGGCGAGCAGCGCACCTCCAACTACCTGATCTGGCAGAGCGCGTACGCCGAGATGGTCTTCCAGGACGTGCTGTGGCCCGATTTCGACCGCCGTGACCTGTGGCGCGCCTGCCTGGAGTACGCCCAGCGCGACCGCCGCTTCGGCGGTGCGCAGGAGGCCGCCCCGGCCGTGGAGCCCGCGCCCGGGGCGTGAGCCTGCCGCAGCAGCGGGACAGTGAACGGCGGAGGGGGAGAACCGTTGGCCGGTTCTCCCCCTCCGCCGCACGTCTGTGCCGGAGTCAGTGCTCTCCGGCCGCGCACCGGGCGCACTCCGCGCACGTCCCGAAGATCTCTACCGTGTGCGCCACGTTGACGTAGCCGTGCTGGGAGGCGATCGTCTCGGCCCACTGCTCCACGGCCGGGCCCTCCACCTCGACGGCCTTGCCGCAGACCCGGCAGACCAGGTGGTGATGGTGGTCGCCGGTCGAGCAGCGGCGGTAGACGGACTCGCCCTCGGTGGTGCGCAGCACGTCCACCTCGCCCGCGTCGGCGAGGGACTGCAGGGTGCGGTAGACGGTGGTCAGACCGACCGAGTCGCCGCGGTGCTTGAGGACGTCGTGCAGCTCCTGTGCGCTGCGGAACTCGTCCACCTCGTCGAGCGCCGCCGCGACCGCCGCCCGCTGGCGGGTGGACCGCCCCCGTACCGGAGCCGCGTTCGTGCCACTGATCGGCGCCGTCACAGCTGCCTCCTCATGTCGCCCGTACAGGTGTCGGGCCATTGTGCCAGCCGCACCGGGCGATTTCCTCATACGTGCACGTCGTCCGCGGCGGTGCGACTGGACGGTACTTCCAGGGTGCACTTCGCGGGCTCCTCGCTGCGGCCTCTGGCCCTGCGGCGGGCCAGCGGGGCGGCCAGCGCGGTCAGCGCGACGAAGGCGGCGATGGCCAGCAGCACGATCGTCGCGCCGGGGGGTACGTCCTGGTAGTACGAGGTGACGGTGCCGGCCAGGGTGACGGCCGTACCGATCACCACGGAGAGCACGAAGGTCAGCCGGAAGGACTTCGACACCTGCTGGGCGGCCGCGACCGGCACCACCATCAGCGCGCTGACCAGCAGCAGACCGACGACCCGCATGGCGACGGTGACCGTCACGGCGGCCGTCACCGCGATCATGAGGTTCAGCAGCCGTACCGGCAGTCCGGTGACCCGGGCGAACTCCTCGTCCTGGCTGACCGCGAAGAGCTGGCGGCGCAGTCCCACGGTCACCAGCACCACGAACGCGGCGAGCAGCGTGATCGCCCACACGTCCTCGGAGGAGACGGTGGAGAGCGAGCCGAAGAGGTACGAGGTGAGGTTGGCGTTCGAGCCGGTGTCGGAGATGTTGATCAGCAGCACCCCGCCCGCCATACCGCCGTAGAAGAGCATCGCGAGCGCGATGTCGCCCCGGGTGTGCCCGAACCAGCGGATCAGTTCCATCACGACCGCGCCGGCCACCGCGACGGCGGTGGCCATCCAGACGGGGCTGGTGGAAAGCAGGAAGCCGAGGCCGACCCCGGTCATCGCGATGTGGCCGATGCCGTCGCCCATGAGGGCCTGGCGGCGCTGGACGAGGTAGATGCCGATGGCGGGAGCGGTGATGCCGACCAGGACGGCGGCGATCAGCGCGCGCTGCATGAAGGCGGGTTCGAGGAATTCCATCAGGTCAGCAGTCCCGTTCGGACGGGCTCGGAAGCCGCGTGGGGGTGGACGTGGTCGTGGCCGGGGAGCGCGTGCTGCCCGACGGAGCGCGGCGGCGGGCCGTCGTGGGTCACACAGCCGTCGCGCAGCACGACCGCGCGGTCGATCAGCGGCTCCAGCGGGCCCAGCTCGTGCAGGACCAGCAGCACGGTGGTGCCGGCGGCGACCTGTTCGCGCAGGGTGGCGGCGAGGATCTCCTGGCTGGCGAGGTCGACGCCCGCCATCGGCTCGTCCATGATCAGCAACTCGGGCTCGGAGGCCAGCGCGCGGGCGATCAGGACCCGCTGGTGCTGGCCGCCGGAGAGGGCGCTCACCGAGTCCTTGGCGCGGTCGCTCAGCCCGACGAGCTCGATGGCCCGGTCGACGGCGGCGCGGTCGGCCCGGCCCGGGACGCGCAGCTTGGTGCGGGACAGCCGCCCCGAGGAGACGACCTCGCGGACGGTCGCCGGGACCCCCGCCGAGGCCGTGGTGCGCTGCGGTACGTAGCCGACGCGGGCCCACCGGCGGAACCGTCGCAGCGGGGTGCCGAAGAGTTCGACGGTGCCCGAGGTGAGCGGGACCTGGCCGATGACGGAGCGCACGGCGGTGGACTTGCCGGAGCCGTTGGCGCCGAGCAGGGCGACGACCTCGCCCGCGTGGACCGTCAGGTCGACCCCGCGCAGCACGGGGCGGCTGCCCAGGGTGGCGGTGGCGCCCCGGAGCCGGATGACCTCGGCGGTGGGGGTGCTGTCGGGGGTGCGGGGCTCGTCCATGCGCGTCTCCGGTCCGGTCGAGTGGGTCTCGTGCGGCTGCGGCGGCACCGCCGCCGGGCCATGGGGCGCTTCGCCCGTGTCGGTGGTCACTTCGCGCCGAGGGCCTTCTGGAGGGCGGCGAGGTTCGACTCCATGACCTGGAGGTAGTCGTCGCCCTTGGACTTCTCCGTGATGCCCTCCAGCGGGTCCAGGACGTCGGTGCGCAGCCCGGTGTCCTTCGCGAGGGTCTTCGCCGTCTTGTCGCTGGCGAGCGTCTCGAAGAACACGGTGGTGGCGCCGTCCTCCTCGGCGATGTGCTGGAGGTCCTTGATGCGGGCCGGGCTCGGCTCCGCCTCGGGGTCGACTCCGGCGATGCCCTCCTGCGTGAGGCCGTAGCGCTCGGCGAGGTAGCCGAAGGCGGAGTGCGTGGTGAGGAAGGTCTTGGTGGTGGTCGACTTCAGTCCGGCCGCGTACCGCGTGTTCAGCGCGTCCAGCTTCTTGACCAGCGCGTCGGTGTTCGCGCGGTAGTCGGCCGCGTTGCCGGGGTCGGCCTTCTCCAGGGACTTGCCCACGCCCTCGGCGACCTCGGCGTACTTCACCGGGTCCAGCCAGATGTGCGGGTCGCGGCCGGCCTCGTCGTGCTCCTCGGAGGAGCCGGCCTCCGAGGAACCGTGGTCGTGGCCGTCGACCTCGGCGCCGTGCGTCTCCAGGGTGGTCAGCTTCGCGGCGTCCACGGTGTTCTTCGCGCCGGACTGGGCGATGGCGTCGTCCACGGCGGGCTGGATGCCCTTGAGGTACAGGATGAAGTCGGCGTCGCCGAGCGAGCCGATCTGGCGGGGGCTGAGCTCCAGGTCGTGCGGTTCGACGCCCGGCTTGGTCAGCGTGGTGACCGAGACGTGGCTGCCGCCGATCTCCTCGGCGAGGTACTGCATCGGATAGAAGGACGCGACCACGTCCAGCGTGCCGTCGGACCCGCCGGCGGTGTCGGAACCGGAGCAGGCGGAGAGCGCGGTGAGGCCGAGGGCGACCGCGCCGGCGACGGCGGTGGCGGGTATGAGGCGGCGTACGTTCATGAATCCCATTTTCAACAAAACTGGAAACGATTGTCAACAAGGATGATGAACCGACCGGAAGCGCGGGAGGGCCGGGAGCGCACTCCGGCCCCCGATTTGATCCGGGGGGTGCGCCCGCCGGTAATCTTGGGCATTCGCTCGCCCGTCTCCTGAGCACCACCCCCCAGCGAGGCGCTCAGCGCCGCTTCTGTCCCGTTTCGCCGTCGTAATGAAGAGAGCACCGTGGCCGCCGACAAGATCGACTCCATCGTCAGCCTGAGCAAGCGCCGTGGCTTCGTCTATCCCTGCAGTGAGATCTACGGTGGCCAGAAGGCCGCCTGGGACTACGGCCCGCTGGGCGTGGAGATGAAGGAGAACCTCAAGCGCCAGTGGTGGCGCTACATGGTCACCTCGCGCGAGGACGTGGTCGGCCTCGACTCGTCGGTGATCCTGGCCCCCGAGGTCTGGGTCGCCTCCGGTCACGTCGCCACCTTCAGCGACCCGCTGACCGAGTGCACCTCCTGCCACAAGCGCTACCGCGCCGACCACCTGGAGGAGGCGTACGAGGCGAAGCACGGCAAGCCCCCGGTGGGCGGCCTCGCCGACCTCAACTGCCCCAACTGCGGCAACAAGGGCACCTTCACCGAGCCCAAGCAGTTCTCCGGTCTGCTCTCCACCCACCTCGGCCCGACCCAGGACTCCGGCTCGGTCGCCTACCTGCGCCCCGAGACCGCCCAGGGCATCTTCACCAACTTCGGCCAGGTGGCGCAGACTTCCCGCAAGAAGCCGCCGTTCGGCATCGCGCAGATGGGCAAGTCCTTCCGGAACGAGATCACTCCGGGCAACTTCATCTTCCGCACCCGCGAGTTCGAGCAGATGGAGATGGAGTTCTTCGTCAAGCCGGGCGAGGACGAGGAGTGGCAGCAGTACTGGATGGACCAGCGCTGGAACTGGTACACGGACCTCGGCATGCGCGAGGAGAACATGCGCTGGTTCGAGCACCCGCAGGAGAAGCTCTCCCACTACTCCAAGCGCACCGCCGACATCGAGTACCGCTTCCGCTTCGGCGGCAGCGAGTGGGGCGAGCTGGAGGGTGTCGCCAACCGCACCGACTACGACCTGAAGGCGCACTCCAAGGCGTCCGGCACCGACCTGGTCTACTTCGACCAGGAGGCCAACGAGAAGTGGACGCCGTACGTCATCGAGCCGGCGGCCGGTGTCGGCCGGGCGATGCTGGCCTTCCTCCTGGACGCCTACGTCGAGGACGAGGCGCCCAACGCCAAGGGCGTCATGGAGAAGCGCACCGTGCTGCGCCTCGACCCGCGCCTCGCGCCGGTCAAGGTCGCCGTGCTGCCGCTCTCCCGCAACGCGCAGCTGTCGCCGAAGGCCAAGGGCCTCGCCACCGACCTGCGCAAGAACTGGAACATCGAGTTCGACGACGCCGGTGCCATCGGCCGCCGCTACCGCCGCCAGGACGAGATCGGTACGCCGTTCTGCGTCACCGTCGACTTCGACACCCTGGACGACAACGCGGTGACCGTCCGCGAGCGCGACAGCATGAAGCAGGAGCGCGTCTCCCTGGACCAGATCCAGGCGTACCTGGGCGCCCGTCTGCTGGGCTGCTGACGCCTGAGCGCACGCATCACGGTTTCGCTCCGAAGCCCCCGGACCCCGCACGGGTCCGGGGGCTTCGTCGCACACTGGGCGCACCCCTACCCCGGAGGTCGCCATGGTGTCCACGACCCAGAGCAAGGTCAGCCGCTGGGACCGGCACGGCCGTGAACACGTCGTGCGCGTGCGGAAGTCGGGGGTCCAGCGGCTGCTGACCTGCGAGACCTGCGGCTGGCGCAAGGGGGCGCAGTTCCTGCCCTGGCTGAAGGCGCAGGAACACCTCGCCGAGGCCCACCAGGCGACGATCGATCCCGGAGCCTGAGCGTCGGCCGAGGAGTACGGGGCCGGAGCGGCGGAAAATCGGGTGCCGGACGCTCCGGGAGCGGGGTACGGTTTCCGGCATGTCGTTCTTCCAGATCTACGAGTGAGCGCGCGGCAGGGCTGAGCGGTCCCACCCTTGAGCCCGCCGCCCCACGGATCGATCCGTGAGTACACGGACCCCCTTCTCACCCCCCCACATGGGAGAACACCACCATGGCCAAGAGCCGCAACAACCTCCTCGGCGTCGGCGGACAGCGCAAGAAGCTGTCCCGTGCCGACCAGCAGGGCGCGGGCACCGCCCGCGACGCCGACCGCAAGGCGGCGGAGGACAAGAAGCAGGAGCTGCTGCGCAAGATGCGCGAGCGCGCCACCGGGACCACCGCCGCCCCCGAGGCTGACACCGCCGAGGGCCAGAGCTGACGCGTCGACCTGAGCACGGCCGTGGGGCCCGGACCGCCGTCGTGGC